>CAMYMP010000118.1 GCA_947259435.1 uncultured Woeseiaceae bacterium | reverse complement strand
CGGCTCCCGTATTCATAATAAGAAGAACAGATGGGCAAATCGCAAGACAAAATCCTCATGTGTCCACCCGACTACTTCACGGTGGACTACGTGATCAACCCCTGGATGGCCGGCCACGAGGATTCGCTCAGCCTCGAACGCGCCACGGAGCAGTGGCAGCAGCTTCGCGACACGGTCGGCGAGTTCGCCGAAATTATCACAATCGAGCCTGACCCCGCGTTGCCCGACATGGTATTCACGGCCAATGCCGGTGTCGTCTACGGCGACAAAGCGATTGCCAGTCATTTCATGCCCATGGAGCGGCGCCCCGAAGAGCCCATATTTAAAAAGTGGTTCCGCAATAACGGGTTCAAGCTCTTCGAGCTGGACGAGACGATCGGCTTCGAGGGTGCGGGCGACTGTCTGTTCGATCGCCGCGGGCCGTGGCTGTGGACCGGCTACGGTTTTCGTACCGAGATCGAAGCGCACGCCGAGATTCAGAAATATTTTGACATCGAGCTCGTGTCGATTCGGCTGACGGATGCGCGCTTCTACCACATTGACACGTGCTTCTGCCCGCTGACAGACGGCTTCCTGATGTATCATCCGCCCGCATTCGACTACGACTCCCGCATCGCGATCGAAAGCCGAATTCCGCCGCATAAACGCATCATTGTCGACACCTTCGATGCCGGCAATTTTGCATGCAATGCGATCAATATCGACGATCGCGTGATCCTGCATCGTGCCTCCGATCCACTCAAAGCGCGACTGATGCTGGCCGGATTCAAGGTCCACGAAGTCGAACTGACCGAGTTCCTCAAGGCTGGAGGTTCGGCAAAGTGCCTGAGCCTGAAGCTCACCGAGCCGGTACGCTAGAAATGGCCGCGGCGCTCCGGTACAGCATTCGACCGAAGGACCCGGCTGCGCATCTCTTTGAAGTCAGACTAACCGTCGCAAAGCCGGATCCGCATGGTCAGGAATTCGCCATGCCGGCATGGATTCCTGGCAGCTACATGATTCGCGACTATGCCAAACATGTCGTGACGATTCGTGCTGAGTCCGACGGCCTCGCGGTCGAACTCAGTAAGCTCGACAAGAGCCGCTGGCAAGCAGCGCCAACGCAGCGCCCTATAATCGTGACGGCCGAAATTTATGGGTACGATCAGAGCGTGCGGGGCGCGCACGTCGACAAAAGCCATGCGTACTTTAATGGGCCGTGCGTTTTCTTGAGCGTGGCGGGCCAGGAGAGCGCGCCCTGTGAGCTGGAGATTCTGCCGCCGCAAGCGGCGTATGCAAAGGATTGGCGCGTAGCGACGGCAATGCGCCGCAAGGATGCCGAACTCTACGGCTTCGGGACGTATGAGGCGGACGACTACGCCGAACTGATCGACCACCCCGTTGAGATCGGCCATCTGCTGATCGGCGAATTTGACGTTAACGATATTCCGCACACGATTGCTATTCGCGGACACACACGGGTCGACATTGCGCGCGTGTGTCACGATCTGCGGCGTGTCTGCACGCAGCAAATGAAACTGCTGGGCGCGCCCGAAGACCTCGACCGATATCTGTTCCTGTTGCACGCGCCGGGCAAAGGCTACGGTGGACTCGAGCACCGCTGGTCATCCAGCCTCGTTTGCGCGAGGGAGAACCTGCCGCTGCGGGGAGACTCTGAAGTCAGTGACGGCTATCGGACATTTCTCGGGCTCGTCAGCCATGAATACTTTCATCTGTGGAATGTGAAACGCATGAAGCCCGCGGCCTTTACGCCTTACGATTTGAGCAAGGAAACGCACACGGGGCTCCTGTGGGTATTCGAAGGAATCACGTCCTACTACGATGATCTTGCACTCGTGCGTTCGGGCCTGATTTCGCCGCAGAGCTATCTGGAGTTACTCGGGCAGTCGATCACGCGCGTGCTGCGCAGCGCCGGCCGCTTGCGGCAGAGCGTCGAGGAATCCAGCTTTGACGCCTGGACGAAGTTCTACAAGCAGGATGCGAACGCGAGTAACGCGATCGTGAGCTACTACACCAAGGGTTCGTTGATTGCTCTCGTCCTCGATCTGAAACTGAGATTGGAGACGGAGGGCAAGACGACCCTCGATGACGTGATGCGCGAGTGCTGGAAACGTTGGGGCCAATCGGGCAAAGGGATGCCAGAAGGCGGTTTGGAGCACGTCTCGGCCAAGCTGTCGGGACTCGATCTGGCCGATTTCTTCGATGCCACTGTGCGTGGCACAGGCGAGCTGCCATTAGCGGCAATGCTGTCGGCCCACGGCGTCAGTTATCACCTGCGCTGTGCCGGCGGCAGCGGTGACAAGGGCGGCAATCCGGCAGAAAAAGACAACGAGCCTGGGCCGTGGCTGGGTGCGACGCTCGAGGCCAAAAACGGCAACTCCACGTTTACCGTCGTATTAAACGGCGGGCCGGCCGAGCTCGCTGGTGTCGCCCCTGGCGATGTTGCCGTGGCGCTCGACGGTCTCGCGCTGACCGCCGCCAACTGTGACCGTCTGTTGGGCACATACAGAGAGGGTGACGCGCTTGACCTTGTCGTCTTTCGCGGCGACGAGCTCATAACGACTCGTGTAAAGCTGGCGAAAGCACCAGAAAATACCTGCTACCTGCGACTGGACGCTGATGCCGGTGAGGCCGCAGGCAATCGGCGTGACGCCTGGCTGCAAGTAAGCTGAGCTGTGCAGCTGCTCAGTAACCCTACGCTACGGCTATTCGTCGGCGCGACGATGATCAGTTTTTCACCGGTGTGGGTGAAGCTGGTTAGCGTGTCACCGACAACGAGCGGATTCTATCGCGTATTTTTTGGCGGGCTCGCGCTCGCGATTTTCCTGCTCGTCACGCGGCAGCGATTGCACCTGTCGAGGCGAGTCTGGCTGATACTCGTATTTTCCGGCATCTTTTTTGCGCTCGACCTGTGGTTCTGGCACCGGAGTATCAACTACATCGGCCCGGGCCTGTCGACGCTGCTCGCAAACTTCCAGGTATTTTTCATGATGCTGGCTGGCGTATTACTGCTGGGTCAGCGCCCACGCCCGATTCAATTGATCGCTGTGCCGCTGGCATTGCTGGGTCTCGGCATGATCGTGGGTTTCGACTGGCGAAGTTTGCCGACCGACTACCGCCTCGGCGTCATATTTGGTTTATTGACTGCGGTTGCGTATGCCGGGTACATGTTGACCATGCGCGCGGCCCGAGTCGGATCCGCACACGCGCTGCCGACGCGCGAAGTCGCGATCGTCTCTATTGGCTCGGCCGCGATCCTTGGATTGTCAGCGATGGCGGAAGGCGTGTCACTCGCAATACCGACGGTCGCTGATGCATCGTTTCTTCTGGCCTACGGCCTGGTGTCTCATTGCACCGGCCTGCTGTTCATCGCAAGCAGCCTGCCGAAAGTGACGACGACCGAGGCAGGCGTGGCGCTGCTGCTGCAACCGACATTGAGTTTTGTCTGGGACGTTCTTTTCTTTGGCCGGCCAATGACCGCAGCGGAGTTCGTCGGTGCGGCGATTGCTCTGCTCGCTATCTACCTCGGATCGCGGCAGTCATCAAAGAATATCTAGCGCCGCCGGCAGAACCTCGACATCGAACGTTTTGGCCAGCGGCTGCACCTCACCGTCCAGATGTGACTCCAGTGGAGCAGACGCCTCAATTCGTAAACGGCGCACACCGGAATGGGTTATCTCGCGCTCGCCCATGTGTTTGCCACGAAGCAGCTTCGGCAGCAGGAACATGATTCGCAACCGTGATACCGGGTCAGCGATCATCAGTTCGAGCTGACCGTCGCTGTTATCGGCCATCGGCGCGATGTGAAACATACCGCCGATCCACGCGCCATTACTGATGCTCGCGAGCGTGATGGGACCGCTCCATCGCAGGTCCTCTGTTTCTATCGTCAGATCGGGTGTCGCAATGCCGTCAACCATGCAGCGAAATATGGCCAACAGATAAACAAAGTCGCCAATCGGCCAACGATACGCTCGGGCGATGCGCGTTACTTTCGCATCGAAGCCGATGCCAGCCCCGTTGGCGAAAAAGCGGTCGTTCATGCGACCGATATCGATACGGCGCGAGCTCGCGTTTGCACAAAGCCGCTCGGCCAGCAGTTGCGTTGCGTGCTCCCAGTTGAGCGGTATCGCGCAGGCCTTGGCAAAGTCGTTGCCCGTGCCTGTCGGTATCACCCCCAGCGCCGTTTTTCCAGGCGCCCGCATGATGGCGTTCACTGCTTCATGAATGCTGCCGTCACCGCCCGCAACGACGATTCTGTTCTCGCCATTCGCGACCGCGGAGAGGACCTGATCCTCGAGATCGCCGACCGCGCGGCTCGAATGTACCTTGATCAGAAGACCGGCCTGCTCGAACAGTTCCTGAATTCGTGACGCGCGACGTCGTGCACGGCCGCGACCGGCTGTCGGATTCAGGAACAAGGGAACCGCATTGGTCGTCATGCTGCTGCCGCGGATGTCGGTGAGCCGATGCTACAATGACGGCACTTGTCCACGCAAAGCGGGTCGCGTTAATGCTCGAGCTTGGTGTCAAATTTCTCATCAGCTACTTCATCGGTTCCCTGATGGGAGCGATGATCGTCGGCCGACTGCGAGGTGGCGTCGATATTCGAACGATGGGCAGCGGCAACGCAGGCGGGACAAACGCGCTGCGCACCCAGGGCGTTGGTTTTGCGCTGGGCGTTGTGGTAATCGACGTCGCTAAAGGCGTAATCGGCGCCGGCGTCGTGCCGGGTCTCGAGCTGCCGTTTGTCGCAACAGACCCGGAGATTTCGAGGCAGTGGCTGATGCTCTGCTGCGCAGCAGCGGCGGTTTTCGGACACGTCTGGCCGGTCTATCACCGATTCCGGGGCGGTAAGGGCGCAGCGACGCTCGTTGGCACATTCGTCATCATCGCACCTCAACTGATCCTGCCCATGCTCCTGGTCTGGGCCGCTTACGTTGTCCGCTGGCATCGATTGAATATCGCGCGCATGAAGGACGGCACGGAACATCGAAACACCAAGCTGATGATCTTTAGCAGCAAACGCAAGGCTGCAAATGATGAGCAACCTTGATGCCGCCGCAATACAGGAGCCACTCACCGGGCTCGCGGTTTCGCGGCTCGACAAGCTCGAAGTTTTTTCCAGCATAGCCTCGACGAATACTCACCTGCTCGCACAACCTGCGCCACCGGCGGGCCGGTATTGCGTTGCGGTGGCAGATTTTCAGACCGCGGGCCGCGGCCGCCACGATCGCCACTGGATCTCGGCGCCTGGCGCGGGACTCTGCCTGTCTTTCTCTTACACGTTCGGCCAGATGCCGGCACAGCTTCCGGCTCTCACGCTCGCCATCGGTGTCGGCGTGATCGATGCACTGCACGAATTGGGAGTTTTGGGCGTTAGCCTGAAGTGGCCAAACGACATCGTCGCGCTCGACGGCAAACTCGGCGGTATCCTGACCGAGGCGCAGTCGGCTGGCGGCGCTCGGGCCACTGTGGTGACAGGTATCGGCATCAACTTGCGCAATCCCGAGCAATTGAATTCTGGCGCCGAGTCTGACTGGGCGCAACGCCCCGTCGATCTCCACAGCCTGCAGGAAGAGATACCGGCGCGCGAGTTACTTGCAGGCACTGTCATCGATCGTCTGTACTCGACGTTCAGCAAATTCGAG
>CAMYMP010000117.1 GCA_947259435.1 uncultured Woeseiaceae bacterium | reverse complement strand
AACCGGCTGGTTGAAGCGGCCGATCAATTCCAGCGTTTCAAGGTCAAACTGCAACACGGATCCGCGATTCTTATCGATCGGCGTAAAGCCGGCAAAGCGGGGCGTCGCGGCGCTCGAGACCCACAAATGTTTCCTATTCTCGTCGATGGCAACACCGTTGATCGACCAGATGCCGTTCTCATCGTTAGCCGCGAGCAGGACTTCTGAAGTACCGTCCGCTGAGACCGAGAGCAACTTTCCTTCGCTTATTGTGCCGACCAGGAAATTGTTTCTGCTGCTATCCCATGCGATGGCTCCGAAATCGGCTGGATCAGCATCCAGTGTAAATGCCGGGCTGCCGTCACCGGAAGGCTGGCCGGCTTCGACCATCAGCTTGTTGATGTAGTCGTAAGCCTCAGTGTTGCGGATATTGAGCGTGTCGTCCGTTTCATTGAAGTCATAGGATAAACCCTGTTGCTGCATCTGCAGCATGTAATGGTATGCCGTGCTGGTTTTCTCCAGCAGAGCGCAAGCAATTACGAGGTTATACATGTATTCCGGCTTATATGGACGTATCGCGTGAAGTTTCTTATTCGCAATGTAATAGCGCAGGTAATTTCCTTCCTTGTAGGCCATGCGGGACTTCTCTTCGAGGCTCGCAGGATCTTCCCGCTGTTTCTTCGCCCCGGCCACTTTGGCCTGGCTTGCTGCTTCCTGGATTGCCTTCTGACCCATGGTGGTTTCCTGGGCCTGCAACGAAATGGCTGATAACAGCAGAATAGACGCCGCAATGACGAATATGGTGCTTTTCCTGAACATGTCTTTTCCTTGAGAAAACGGGATTCTTCGAATCTTGGTTTTCTTTGAACGGGCAACGAGGAATTGGTTCAAATCATCTTCAATTGAGTGATCCACGTGCCCGGTACGGATACAATCTCCGAAGTTTACCAGAGCCGACGGATAGATGAGCCCATGACAGCAGACCGCAGGAATGACGACATCGTGCACTTCAAGGGCCGGAGCAATATCGCAAACCGGTTGAATCACGGGTAATCGAGTTACCCGCTGGTTTGGTCGGGGACCATATCGATGCAGATGAATCCATTTTCGAAGCCGCCCAGCGTGAGCTGGCCGAAGAAACGGGATTTTCAGCCACTGGCATGAAAGTGTTGATGGAGTGTCCCAGTTCGGCAGGACTGACTGACGAAGTCATTTCATTCGTGATGGCCAGCGGCCTGGAACGGATCGGACCGGGCGGCGGTGATGACAGCGAAGATATCGAAGTGCACCTGGTTCCGCTGGCCGAAGTGGATGCCTGGCTGAATCGCAAGCTGGTTAGCGGAATACCCCTGGATCCAAAAATCTACGCCGCGCTCTACTGGCTTAGAACGATTCAGAGCAAGGAGACCACCACGTAACCCAGGTTATAAAGCGCAGCCACGAAGATCATCAGCCAGGTCAGGATGATGCCTGTTCTCCTGAAATTATTGACTTTCTTGGGCCTGCTCATTCCCCGGGCATGCAGCAGCCTTCCGACCAGCAACGCTGCCCCCAGGCTATGCAGCAGCCCGCTGCCCGCCCCGGCAATTTCGGCCAATAACAGCAACAGAAGGGCCAGGCATCCGATTCCTGGAGACCGCGAATGAAAGAACAATCAACAACAGGCCGAGTATCGAAGCATAGAGCATGGTCACCGGGTACGGCATGAGCGTTCTCCTTTGCATGAATTCGGTGGATAATGCCACGCTTGACCCTCCACTTACAGCCATCCAACATGGCAGAAAACGCAGGAAGATCTGATGAAAGGAAAAATTGCAGGGATCATTCTCGCCGCAGCAATCACAGGAATGAGCACGATGAACGCAGTTGCCGAACCTTCACTTCCCGTTGCCATCGCCATACACGGCGGTTCAGGCACCATAAACAAGGGCGACTTTTCCGAAGCGAAAGAGCTTGAAATACGGGCCACCCTGGAAGAAGCTGTCCGCGCCGGATACGGGGTCCTGGAATCCGGGGGTTCGAGCCTGGACGCGGTCACCAGGGCGGTGACGATTCTCGAGGACTCGCCGCACTTCAACGCCGGCAAGGGCGCGGTATTCAACGCCGAAGGGAAAAACGAGATGGATGCTTCCATCATGGAAGGCGCCGGGTTGAACGCCGGAGCAGTCGCTGCGGTTCATAATGTGCGTAATCCCGTTCTGCTCGCTCGGAAGGTTATGACCGATTCCGCCCACGTGATGCTGATGGGAGAAGGCGCTGCGGTCTTTGCCCGTCAAAACGGGATTACATTCGAGGACGACGCGTATTTCCATACCGATTATCGCTGGCAGCAGCTCCAGAAAGCCAAAGC
>CAMYMP010000116.1 GCA_947259435.1 uncultured Woeseiaceae bacterium | reverse complement strand
ACACGGCGACGGTGACGGCTTTGACGGTCAGCGGATTCGTCTGGGATGAGGTCCCGACGAGCGTGACATTCACGCTAGGTCCGTAGCGGCGGTTGGTCGACCAGGGCCTTCATCCTCAACCGCACTAGACGAGAAAATGAAAATGGGCCCGATGGGCCCATTTTCGTTTCCTGGCGGTGGTACGGTTCTGCCGCGGAGGATACTCTGAGGCACCATACCCTGGTTTCCCGTACCGCTATTTCGCAATTACTCGCTGGGGTGGAGCGAGTCCTCAGCTAAGCATGCTCCCTTGGAATCGCTTGCACTCAGGGCAATACCGTTTCCATCGTAGTCGCGATCAGGCTGTAGCCCGCGACATTCGCATGGATATCCGGCCCTACAGGTGGCGCGTCACACATGTAGGTGAACGAACAGATGTTCGCCACGCTGACGGGCAGCATGTCGTTCGGTGATGGTAGTGACGTCGGTACCATGGTGGCGAAGTCATCCGACTCGAATGCCACATACACATCCGCCATGGAAATTCCTGCCGTGCCATAGGTCGTAGCCAGGGAATCATTGAATACGACAGCGGCCTGCGCCGAATCGGTGGCGAGCGTCTCGCCGTCCGGCCCTTCCAGCCAGGACGACAGGTAGGGATTGTAGTAATTCATGCCAACGATCGTCGTGGCCGGATCTGCGGCGTTGCCGAGCGCTGCAAGAACCGACGCCAAGTCAGTGGCGATCTGCGCCGATACGGTATTCACACAGTCGAAATCCACTGCGTCGGTGATGCAATCAGCATTGCGAAAATCGTTTCCGCCGATGTCGATCGTCACCAGGTAGACCTTGTCGGCATTGTCCTCGAGAAAATCCACGGCTGCATCAAGCTGAGAACCTGCAAGGTAGGGACAGCTGCCGCCATTTAACATATCGTCCAGGGTCTCTCCAGGGCAGCCGAGTTTGACAAGCCGCAGTTCACGATTCGGCGCCCCGGCTTCGAATCCCGGCCTAATCTGGTCGAACAGCTGTTCGGAATAACCATCGTCCGTCGGCAGCAGTACGCCGCTATCGTTGGGTTGGACACCGACAGACAACGATGTGCCAAGCGAAACGTGGTAGTACACGTCCGCGTCGTTGCCGATATCGTCGATCGCGTCGACGGCATCATTGACGGCATCGCAGCCCGCAAACGCCAGCGACGCGGTAACCAGTCCCAAGTGAAATACTCTCATGTCATAACCTCCGAGCCGCTGCCCTGGTCAATTCTCGGAGAAATTGCGGGCGCTTGGTTCGCCAAATGCGAGCATTCGCGAACCAGTTTGTTCAACAGAAAGTCACTATTCCATACCGCGGGCGCGTAAAGCTGAGACACGACTCACAGTTGGCGACAAAACCTGCGTTACAGGTTCGCAAGCCCATACCCTCACCAAAAACAAAAGGCCCCACGAAGATGTCGTCGATTTTCCTGACGGTGTAGCAAGTCATGTGCTAACCATGCCCCGCTTAACAACCATCGACTAGCCCCACCCGATCTCGTCGAGATGATCGTCATCGATGCCGAAGTAATGGGCAATTTCATGAATCAGCGTCCTGACAATTTCGTCGCGGAGTTGATTCGGCGGAAGGCCCAATTCCAGGTGCGGGCGACGGAAAATATAGATGACGTCCGGTAACTCGCCCGCGTAGTCCACGCCACGCTCCGGCAGCGACAGACCAACGTAAAGACCGAGTACGCCCTTCCCTTCGGGGTCATGCTCCTCCTCGTGCCCGGTGTCCGGCATCCTTACTCGGACCAGGATCCCGGCAGTAGGCTAGACTATGGCACCAGTCTTCGCTGACCCGGAAATAGATCGAGCCGTCGCGACCTGAAACTCGCGACACAACAATAGATCCAGGGAGGAGATCACAAAGCTGCGATGGATCGACGACGTACATGGTGTTTGCCGGCATCCGCTGCTTCGATACATCTAGGAGCGGACGCGTGAGCCCGCAGGCACGCCCTGTTGATGTCCTAGTTACCGGTGCGGATCGACGCCAGGGCCTGGCGGTGATCCGGGCTCTGGGCTCTCGCGGTTTGTCCGTGCTCGCGACGGGTGCGGAGCGGCGGTCCCTCGGCTTTTTCTCGCGCTATGCGCGCTCTTCCTGCTGGTACCCAGACCCTCTCGAGAACAAGCACGAATTTGTCGACGTGATCCGAGACGCCGTCGAGCGTTATCGCGTGTCCTTCGTTTTCCCCGTCGCGGAAGAAACGGTCATCGTTCTGGACGAATTCCGAGCGGAGTTCGAAGGGCTGACGAAGCTTGCTTTGCCGCCAAGCGATGCATTGCGCATCGTCCTGGACAAGAGCAAGACGATGCCGATGGCGCAATCGCTCGGAATCACAACACCGCAAAGTTGCGTTCCACAATCCGGCGAAGAGGCGTTGTCCTTCGCCGAGCGCGTCGGCTATCCGATAGTGATGAAGCCGTGCGTGTCCTACGGCCGAATCGGTACGGACTTCGGGTTCAAGGTTGCCTACGCGCGAGACCGCGACGAACTGGCTTCCCGGTGCCGGGAATTTCAGCTACTCGGCGATTACCCCCTTCTCCAAGAGTATTGCCCGGGCGTGAAAGTGAATCAGGGAGTTCTTTACGCCGGTGGCGAGTTGTCTGGAATCTACCAGTACGAGGGAGAGCGTGAGTATCCGGCGACCGGCGGCATTACCTCGTTACATGTGAGCGTCCCCGTGGATCCGAGGCTGCGCGAGTGGACGCAGTCCTTGTTGCGAGCGATGCGCTGGGACGGTATCGCGATGATCGAATACAAGGTCGACAAGACCGTGGACAGACCGGTGCTAATGGAGGTAAACGGGCGTTTTTGGGCGCCCCAATCCGCGGCCACCAAGTTGGGCCTGAACTTCCCCTTCACACTGTACTGCTACCTCCGCGATGGCAAATGCGCGCCCATGGATCCGAATTACCCGATCGGCAAGCGCAATCGTTATCTGCTCGGCGACATCACCAGCGTGGCTGGTATCTGGCTCGGTATGTGCCCGCGCTACCTGAGCCCCGTCCCCAAACGCTGGCGCGCACTATGGTACTTTCTGCGCGATTTCCGTCCCGGTGTCCAGTACGACATTCTTGACCTACGCGATCCAAGCCCAAGCCTGCGCCACCTTCTCTCGCTGCCGCTGACGGCTGTCCGGAAGCTGTGGCATTGGTTACGCGGACAGCATCGCTGACCCGATAGTTGCGCGAGATCGCTTGTGTATCTGGGTAAGCGATTACTGAGTTTGACGAATTGATGATCCGGGCGTCATCTATCGCTCAACGCAATCGATCTCAATCAAGCCAATGCAGGACTCAAGTTGGCATCGTCGGTTTCACATAAGCGTCATGCAGATCCCTAATCGAGTGACCGGCCTTGGCCCGTCGCGACACGGGCTTCAGCAAGCGGACTTCCCGTAAACTTTCAAATCTAGGCAAAATTATTAGATCGTTGCCTTTCATGGTCGTACGCGTCGGGAACGACGTTCCGGTGTCGCGAGTTTGCGACCGGTTGCAGCTAGTATCCAATTGGCATAGCGTTTAGGATTCCAGGGATGGAAGCGAGTACATCGATGACAAAGGCACAACCGCGCTGCACGTGCTTCCTGCACGCAAGCTTTCGCGTCTTCAAAAGCACGAATCTCGGGACACCTCTGCAGTACGCTCGAGCGGGCCTGTTTGCTGTCTTGCTTAGCGGCGCCCTGACCTCGACTGTTGCTGCGCAAACCGCGGGACCAGAGGGCAAAGTGAATCTTTTCGTCGTTGCCGATTCAGGATTCGATGAGTGGACAGACAATCCGACTGAAGATCAACAACAGTTCATGCGCGAGCACTATTACAGGATGCTGACATACGCTCCGTACTTCGACAGCCGCTTGTCGTGGTACCCCAATGCGTGGGAGTACAAGGATGCGTATGCGATTTACCGATCGTCATCAATTGCGCAGGACCATCCCGACTGGATCCTGAAGGACACCAACGGCCAAAACCTTTACATCCCCTATGGCTGTTCCGACGGCACATGTCCTCAATATGCGGCTGATATCGGCAATCCGGATTTTCAGAATTACTTCATCGCAAGTCAGAGTGCGCGGATGGCGGCAGGATACCTCGGAATATATGTTGACGATGTCAATCTGAGCCGAATCACCGTTAGTGACGGAGGCGGCCGCTCGGTTACGCCAGTTGATCCACGTACCGGCACCGAGATGACTCTGACTGACTGGCGCCGATATTTTGCCGAGTTTGTGGAGCGAGTCAGGGACGCTTTTCCTGACAGCGAAATAGCGCATAACGTGCACTGGTGGACAGATCGCAGTGATCCGTCTGTTGTGCGTCAACTGAACGCGGCGAACTGGATAAATTTCGAACGCGGCATCTCCGACTCCGGAATCAGGGGTGGTTCCGGACAATATGGCTTCGAAACGCTGCTAGGACTCATCGACTGGCTGCACGTTCACGGCAAACACGTCGTGATGGAAGACGATGACGACAGCGGTCTTCAAGAACGAGACTACGAGCTTGCATTCTATCTACTGATCAACGACGGCAAGGGTGACATGCTTGCGTCTGACGGTGACCCGACCCGGATAACACCGAATAGTTTTTGGTCGGGATATTTGACAGATCTGGGATACGCCAATGGCGCTTACTATCGCTGGAACGACCTTTTTCGAAGAGATTTCGAATGCGGGATAGTTCTGGTCAACCAGCCGGATATGTTGACCATATCTGTAGCTCTTCCCGCTACCTTTACAGATCTTGAGGGGCGCCGTGTAGATTCGGCTACGCTCCTCTCGTCCAGCGGGCAGGTGCTTGTCAACGAAGCCTGCGACGACACTCAGAGGCCTTTACCGCCGACTGACGTGCAAGCCCAATAGTTACCGCGCCGGTGCCGAGAGTATCCTTCCCTAGCCGGCGATCAAACACGCGCAAAGGCGCGGAATATCGATGGCCGCACGCCGATGTGCGCGACAACGAGGCGATGCAACCACGTTGACCAGCCTAGAGTTACCAGAAGGACGGTGATGGCCGCTCCGTGAATTCCGTAGGTAGGCACCAGAATGAACACCAGAATCACGGCCGCCACCAGTGCGCTCGCAAATACGACGAGGCAATGATCCTGGTGTCCCGTCACCGACATTAGCGACATGACTGGACCTACCGCCGAACGCACCAGTTGTGCGGCCGCCAGAATCATCATCGTTCCGTGTCCGACGACGAACTCCGCGCCGAAGAGTCCGAGCAGAGAGCTGCCGAAGACGGCAAATCCGGCAACCGCAGTCAGGCTGCACAGGAAGCCGAGCTTTGTAGCCCGCTGCACGACGGCCTCGAGTTCATCCATCTCTTTTGCTGCAAAGAGCCGTGCTGCCACGGGCGCGGTAACCGAGTCGATTGCACCCAGGCCGAACGCGATCAACAGAGCGAGTCGATAGCTTGCGTTAAAGATCGCAACCTGGTCGCTGGCTACCTGCGGGCCCACGAGGATCACCATGAATTCCGGGAAGTAATTTCCGAAGAGCGATATAAGCAGCAGCGGCATCCCTATCCGTAACCAGATCCTGGTCTCGTACTGTGAAGGTTCCGGTGCGATTTCCGCTCGTACCCCTAATCTTAGGATGAAAAACAAAGCGACTACCGTGACGAACATCAGAGATGTCTGCACGGCCATTACCACAGTTGCGTTCAACTCACTCGTCGTCATCCAGATCACAGCAATGGTCAGGAAGAGCAACGCTGGTCGAAAAACCTCGGATGGTAAAAAAGCGACCTTGAACCATCGAAACGCAACGGCGATCATTCCCTGAAAACTGATAAGGGCGAGTAACGGAACGGCAGCAAACGCAAGAAGAAAAGGCACAGCGTTCGAGCCTGGCAGACGGTCCGTCAACAAGATAACAAGCAGGCTCGCAGAGAGCGCAACTGTAACGCTCACAGCGAGAACTACCTGGCCACCCCGTTCTACGAATCCCCAGATCAGCCCGGGCCTGACCTCCGCCAACGCCCGACCAATTATGCGAAGCGCCGCCGGTGTCATCCCCAGGTGACTGACAGCCGCGAGCAATACACACCACGAAAACGCAATAATATAGATACCGAGTTCGGCGGCGCCCATCCAGCGCGCCAGTGCTATCTGCAACAGGAGCGTCAGCGCGGCGCCGGTCACTCGGCACGAGAAGACGAACGCGGAACCGCCGAAGATCGCCGAAAAACTGTAGGTAGAACGGGCGTTCACGATCGGCTGACCCAAAATTCGCCTGAGCGGAGAGCGATTCGGTGACGCATCCGGGGTCGCTCGTCTAGTGCACGGGACATCATGCTACTGAGGCCCGGTGTTGCCCCGTGAAATGCGCGGATAGATCAGCTCGCGCGCCCGCTCGAGATGGTCAGCGTCGTCTATTTCGGCCCAGACAAGGTCGGAAACCAGGCATCCATAAACTGGATAACGGCGCGCCGTTGCGACCAGACAATCCGTCTCGTAGTCCTTATTGAGGTCGTCTTCAAATAGCTCTTCTGCGGTAGATAGCATTTGTGAGAAAAGGCCCGTAGAGATTTTCGTTATGCCGACGAGTTCGCCATTGATCTCACCGAGCTCGGCCGGATTCTTCGACATGTGCGATAAACGGCCTGCCTGGAGTTCGACGAACACTTCATCGCCTGAATGGGTCAGGCCGGAAAGGAGCAGGCAGTTGTCGCGAGCAAATGAGATAGCAGTGGTCAGAGCGCGCTGCTCATAGATAAGATCCGACTCAAGCAACAGAAAATCGTCATCGACCAGTTCCCTGACCAAATAAAGCGAATACATGCTCCCCGAGTCCCGGTAGCGGGGATTGTAGACGGTCCCGACGAAACCGCCGCTGCGCTTCGCCAGAGCATCATATAATTCATTACGGTGTCCCGTAACGATAAATACTCTTTCGATATTTGCGCAACGCAGTCTCGTGAGCGATTCCTCGATAATCGTACGCTCGCCGAGGCGCAGGAAACCTTTGGGCTGCGATTTTCCTGTGGCACCGAGTCGCGTGCCCATGCCAGCCGCCAGGATCACGGCAGTTCGCAGCGGTGTCATTACGCGATGCCGAAAAACGCAGTCAGCGCAGCGTTGAGATTGCGGACATCATCGTCGTGTATATCTCCCATATGCGCTATTCGAAAGATTTTATCAGAGAACTCGTTTTGCCCCGCGTAGATGACGAAGCCTTGCGCCTTCAGTTTGTCGTGGAGTGCATCGTAATCCCTGCCGGGCGGCAGCCGATAGCTGCTCATTACTGACGAAAGTTCGCTTTCCGGGATCAAGGTCTGGATGCCGAGGTCTCCCAGGCAGCTCCTCACGGACTGACCGATCTCTCCGTAGCGCTGTCGACGTGCCCGCCAACCCCCGTTCTCTGCGAGCTCATCCAGCGCCGCATCGAGCGCGAATGCAGCGTTGACCGCGAGGGTAAACGGAGAATAGCCATCGGCGTGCTGGGTTCGGTAGTAACCGCGGAGATCGAGGTAAACGCTGCCCGCGTTGCGTTCTCCTTCAAGTAACCGGGACTCGTCGGCAACCACGAAAGACAAGCCCGGCACGCCGTGCAGACATTTGTTTGCGGTGCCGGCCACGGCAGTTAGGTTCCACTGGCGAAATCTTATGTCCTCTGCGCCATAACTGCTAACGGCGTCGAGCATGAGTGCTCGATCTCGCGCGACGCAAAGCTCGCCGAGCCTTCCGATCTCGTTGAGACGCCCGGTGGTCGTTTCGTGGTGCACCGCAACTACATGGGACACGTCAGGGTGTTCATCGAGAGATCTTTCGACGGCATCCAGGTCGATCGGAGCCGTCCATGCCGCGGTCATTACAACGGTGGGCCTGTGCATCGCGCGCAACATAGCGGCCATTCGTTCACCGTACACACCATTGGCCACCACCAAAGTCCTGGAGTTAATCGGTGCGAAAGTCGCGAGCATCGCCTCGACGGCGCAGGTTCCGGATCCGGTCAATAGCACGGCGCGGTATTCCGCGTCCGCCGCCTCATAAATTCGTGCCAGACGTGCGTTGATGGACCGTGTAAGCTCCGCGAATTCCGGCTCCCGGTGACACCAGTCATCCATCGACAGCGCGTCGCGTACCCGGTCGCTAAGTGTGACAGGGCCGGGGTTCAACAGGAGCGTGCGAACGGTCACAGGTGCCCTCTCAAGAATCTGCGGAATCGCTCGGCCACCTGCACGGGCCCGATATTCGGCCGTTCCAGCTTGCCATCGATGCCGGGAACTACCGGAACATGGATGAACGTAAGTTGTGGGGTCTTGTCGTTTAACGCGATGCCGAGCGCTTTCGGTTCCGCCGTGCGCATTACTCTTTCATATCCGCAGGCAGCCGCTATCGCGCAAAAATCTATTGACTGAGATACTGTGGGCTGCGCTCCGGTCGATTCGTGAACATTATTGTCCAGCAGCACATGTATCAGGTTGCCCGGGCGCTGATAGCCGATGCTAGTCATCGCACCAAGCCGCATCAACGCCGCACCGTCACCGTCGATGACGATCACCCTGTGCCCGGGTGATGCCAACGACAATCCGAGCCCCAGGCTAGAGGCACAGCCCATCGAACCTACCATGTACATTTGATTCGGTCGGTCCGCACAGCTGAAAAGTTCGCGTCCCGTATAGCCCGTCGTCGCAATTAGTACGTCTTTAGGCGCGACGTGTGACTGAATCGCGGTAAGCATTTCTCTTCGCTTGCAGCCGGCGTCGGCTACTGCTGTTGCCGTCTGAACGATGGGTTTCCTGGCGTTGGTCGCAGCAAGACCCGACGGCTTTACGGTTCCTTTGCGCATCACCAACGCATAAGGCCGTCGCTCCGAATCCATGTAAGCCAGTGCCCGATCGAGAGCAGGTTCCACCTCCGCATCTTCGAGTGGAAAATATTCCCATGGAATCCGCATCGCCTCGAGCAGGCGAGTCGTTATCGCGCCCATCAACTCGTGCTGGGGTTCATCCGGCGCCCCACCAGGCTCGCCGCGTAACGTAGTTATTACGAGCACCGGGATCCTGAATACATAAGTCAGCGATGTCAGAGGGCTTACCGCATTCCCGAGGCCGGAGTTCTGAAACATGGCAACTGCGCGCCGCCCGCCCAATTCCGCTCCTGCGCCTATTGCGACTGCATCGCCCTCGTTTGCAGCTCCCACATACTCAGTACGTGAGCTAGTGATAGTGTGATTGATGAACGGTGTTAGATAAGAGCACGGAACGCCGGCGTAGAAATCGATTCCACGCTCGCTCGCAGCGCGGATAAAGGTCTGCGCTTCAATCATGACGATCCGTCCTTATTAATGGGCAGGTCTGCTCAGCTGAAGCTGCTCGACGAAACGACATCCTCAAGGCTATCCACATCGAGCCAGTGACCCGCCGTATAGATCGTTCGAACCATCGCGCCTCGCTTAATCAACTCGTTAAGAACCTGCGGCATCTTCGCCTCGCGGCCAGTCTCATCCGAGCCGTCAATTATATCCGCGACAACTTCCCTTAGCATATGCTGACCTCCCGCGCCGACCTTCAACATTCCCATCCACTCACCATGAATGATCTCCGGCTCCAAGTCTTCAGCAACTCGCCTCAGTTCGACTCGCTGAAGGTAGGCTCTGCGCACGTACGGCATAGAGCAATTTACATAATCCGCTGCGCGGTCACGATTGGCGCTGTCACGCCACCCCGTATCCACTGCCACCACGAATTCGTCCTCGGCCTCCAGAAGGGCTTCCAGAATGTATCGTTTGAAAAGCACGTCCCCGTAGGTGATAACAAGATCTTCCGCGGTTTCCGATAGCGCCTCCAGCGCAAGATATAACGAGTACACTTCGCCGGTGCTGTCATACTCGTCATTGTCGACGTAATCCAGATTCGGTAGCGTCATCGTTTCCTTGCGATAACCACGCACCACGCTGAGCTGATTCATTCCGGACGTGTTAAACGTGTCGACTATGTGCTCAAGCAGACTTTTGTCACGGATCTTCACCAGTGCCTTCGGTATCTTTTCGGTAAGTTCACCAAGTTCTCGCCCTCGTGACGCAGCAAGGACAATTCCCCGGGTACTTTTTGCCCGAGCGGGCAGATAACGCTCTTCCGCAACCCGCAGTTCATCCGCCCCCTGCAATCTGAAAACCTCGGTCACTGACACGACTTCGTCCTCAATGGATAACAACGTTTGCTCGTCATACAGTTGACTTGCTGTTTTCTGCATCGCCCTGACCGAAGATCGCAGGATCTGATTGGCCCATATGGCAATAGAAAATCCATGCTCCCGAAATACGTCGGTAGGAGTCGCATAATATTTTGTCGGCACGATCACGACCGGGCACCGGGCACCCCATTCTTTCTTAAACAAGAGCACCTCGTCTGCCGTCGACTTCGCACTATGAATGTGGATGCCGTCAGCGCCAGCGCGATGATACGCTTCTGCTCGACGAATCGCTTCACGCAATCCCCACCCTGCAATCAGTGCTTCAACGCGCGCGATAACCGAAAATCCGTCGTCAATTTGTGCCTCCTTCGCCGCGCTGATCTTTCCACAAAACTCGTCGATATCGGCTAGCGGTTGGGACTTCGAGCCAATGAAGCTGTTGGTTTTCGGGAATAGCTTGTCCTCAATGCACACGGCCGCTATGTCGCGCTGCTCGAGCTTCTTCACCAGGCGTCGCATATTGTTAAAATTGCCGTAGCCCGTATCACCGTCGAGCATGATGGGAATTGCTGTTGCATCACTCATGAACTCGAGCATTTCTAGTAACTGCGTCCAGCTAGCTTCATTCGAGTCACGGACACCGTACTGCGCCGACAGGCACAGGCCGCTTGCCCATATTCCTTTGAATCCTGCTTCTTCACATATCCTTGCACTTAGACCATTGTGTGCCTCACAAAGAAATTCCAACTCCTTCGAAAAAAGTAGCGAGCGAAATTGAAACGTCTTTTTGTCCGACGCACGCCGATTGCGGCGCCGGTTTAATCCAACAACATTAGGTGCTGATCCGAATGAACTCATGGGGTTCCTTTTTGTTTTTATGGTTATCGGCTTTATGATAACAGCAACTCAAGTACACGACGATTACGAACTTGTGTCAAGTGAATTTGAACGTCGCTACATGTACCATTGCGATCGCGAAAGTGACCTAACAAATAGAATGCAAGTCATAAAGCCGAATTGGTTGAATGAGGCAACGACGGTTCGTGTCTAGATTGAGCGACTCTGGTAGTGGAGTGGCGCCGGCAACATGGCTGCAGTCGCTCCTGTGGCTTACCGTTGCGGTGAGCGGTATTGTGTTTATCGAACCAGCGCCCTACGATATTTTGGTTCTGTTGCTAATCGCTGTGCTGTTCCCGATGGGCCTAAGGGTGCCGAGAGAGGCTGGCATCGCAGTGTTCCTGCTGATGCTTTTCGCAGCATCGAATCTTGGCGCCGCAATCACCTCCAGTGATCCTGAAACGATGTTGCGTCCACTGGCCATTAGAATTTACATGCTTTTGGCATGGGTTTTATGGGTCTGTTTGGTGGTAACGAATGCACCGCATTTTTTACGCGTCATTTGGCGCGGCTATACGTTCGCGGCACTCCTCGCGGTACTCTGGGGAATACTTCAATATTTCGGCTATCTGCCGGAATCGCTCGGCGCCGCATACGGTAGAGCCAGAGGCCCGTTCAAGGATGCGAATGTTTTCGCGCCGTTTCTCGTGCCGGTCACCCTGTACATGCTTGCACGCATGTTGCGCGTGCGTGGTCCTGCCCTGGTATGGGAAACCGTCAAATTTCTGCTTTTGGTCTTCGGCCTGTTGCTGGGCTTCTCGCGTGGCGCCTGGCTTAATTTTTCCGTGGCGCTCTTCCTTTACATGGTTTTCAGTACGATCACCGCGCAATCATTCAGGGAACGTTTGCGGCTGACAATCCTCATCACAGCTGTGGGCGTCGTGGCCGTCTCGACTGTGTCTCTCGTGATTGCATACACGCCTGCAGGCCAGCGATTTGTCGAGCGAGCTATGATCGTCCAGGAGTACGATGTCGCTCGCGGAGGCCGCTTCGATACACAGGCTAAAGCGCTCAGGGAAATTGGGCAAAACCCGATAGGTATTGGTCCGGGCATGTCTACGCCAAAATTCGGAATGGAACCACACAATCTCTACCTTCACATCGCGGTCGAAGGCGGCTGGGTCGGCGCCGTCAGCTTTTATCTGTTCCTGCTCATCACGCTCGCGCGCGGCATTTCCCGAATAGACTCCTCCTCTATACTGCGCCCAAATTTGCAAATAGTATTGGCCGCTTTAATCGGAACTTTGGTGCAGAGTCTCTTCATCGATAGCACCCACTGGCGTCACCTGTGGCTGTTGCTAGCGCTCACCTGGGCGATCACCGTCGCGATTGATCGCGGCGTAACGCAAGTCCAATCGCGACATTATGTAAAATAGAGTCAGTGCCGATCCGGGCATGCGCTAGCATTGTAAATGCTACAAACCACATCTGTGCGCATGCAAGGCACACGTTGCCGCATAACGTTGGTACAAAAAAATAACAAGACGTCGCCATCATTGTGAAACTGTCTAGCACGTGCGTAATACTCTTTCTCAGCATCGGCCTGCTGACCTGGCGACCCGTGTGGTCACAGGACATTGTTCGCAACGAGACGGTCGCCAACCGCGCACGCCCTGAGTTGGATCCAAGCGGTGTGCCGATGGGTGGTTTCCGACTGTATCCACAGCTCGCGATTACGCTCGAACATAACAACAATATTTTTGCAGACGGGCTAGCTGTACTCAGTGACGTCATCTATGTCGTATCGCCCGAATTTGAATTCCGGTCGGATTGGAACAATCATGCGGTCGACCTGGGTGCTGCAGCAGATATCTCGCGCTTCACGGATTTCGAAGGAGAGGATCATTCAGACCTCGATGTCTGGGCGAATGGTCGCCTCGACATCAGCCGTTCGGCGTTTCTCGCCGGCTCATTTGAACACTTGACTCGCCATGAAGGGCGCGACTCGGCCGATGACGTCCGCGGCGAAGAGCGCACTCGATTCGACGTCGATTCTATTGCGGTTTCCTATCAACTGCGCCCGGGCGTGCGTAAGTTTCGAGCATTTTTGGAAGCCGAGGTCGCAAACTTGGATTTCTATGACGTGCTGGGCGCTGAAGGTACGATCAACAACGACGACCGTGACCGCAGACAAGTGAGTGGAACCATGCGCATCGGGTACGACGCACTCCCGACGAACTCATTTTTCTTTCAGGCCAGCGCCGAATCCACCGAGTACGACAGCCAATTCGATGACGCCGGGTTCGAACGCAGCTCCAATGGCTACGAATTTGCCGTCGGAAGCACGCTCGATTATTCCGGGGTGACGTTTGGTGAAGTATTTGTGGGTTATCGATCACGATCGTACGACGACCAGCGTTACGAGAAAATCGACGGCCTGTCGTTCGGTGCAGAAGTAGCCTGGAATCTCTCTCGCCTTACAACGGTTACGATCTCCGGGAGCCGGACTGTCGAAGCTACGACGATAGTCGATGCGGCCGGTATTCAGGCCACGAAGTTTCGCCTGGGTGTCCAACATGAGCTGTTGAGAAACCTAATACTCAGTCTTGCATGGACAACAAGTCAGGATGATTATCGCGGTATCGACAGGAAGGACGATAATGACGTTATAGCGTTTGGCGCCCGATATCTGATGAACCGACGAGTCGAACTCGTGCTCGGTTACGCTCACAGACGCCGCGATACGACGCCGGATACGATCGACGGATTCGCGTTCTCGCGAGACGTTTACACCGCAACTATAGAGGTACATTTGTGAAACCATGTGCTGATAACCACGGCGCCCCAGGACGATGGTGGATATTTGTCCTTGTAGCCGCACTTGCGTGCGTGAACAGCGTGGTCAATGCTCAAGATGCGAGTACCAGTCACCGGCTCAGCCCGGGTGACCGGATCAAGGTCACCGTGTATGGACACGACGACCTGTCGGGCGAATTCGAACTCGACGGTGAAGGGTCGATATCCCTTCCGCTCATTCGTGTCGTGCCGGCGGCCGGCTTGACGCCCAAAGAACTCGAGGGCGCGATAACCGACAAATTGAAACCTGACTACCTCCGAAACCCGAGCGTGACCGTCGAAGTGCTGAGTTACCGACCTTTTTACATCATCGGCGAGATCAAGGCGCCCGGAGCTTATCCCTATGTCAATGGCATGACCGTTCTCAACGCGGTAGCGCTTGCGGGAGGTTATACGTACCGGGCCCGCACAAAATCGATCATCATCAAACGACACAATGGCGAGACGCAAAACGAGATTCAGGCGAAGCCCGACACGCCCGTAGTGCCGGGCGACGTCATCGAAGTACCGGAGCGTTACTTTTGAGAATGAACACGCGCATGGAGAATTTTAGTTTGGGTT
Source organism: uncultured Woeseiaceae bacterium (assembly GCA_947259435.1). The sequence goes on along the minus strand of CAMYMP010000116.1, from coordinate 7,979 downwards.
TGGATCAAACCAGCGAGCCGGAGGTTGCGCGGAGCACGGCCCGGCAGTCGAATTCATCCTTATTGCATGAGGATGTGGGAATTCACGATCTCCTCAACATCGTCAATCGCAGGAAGTGGGTGATCATCGGCGCTGTAATTGGCAGCCTTCTGCTCACGGCGATTGTGCTGTATCTGCTGACGCCCCGGTATCGCGCCACAGCGTTGCTCATGATTGAGACACGGCAGCCGACAATTCCGACGATCGAGTCGATCTTGACAGGGATTACCGCAGATGAACAGGGCGTCCGCAGCGAAGTCGAAGTCATTCGTTCCCGGGGACTGATGGAGGCGGTGGCCCGGAAGCTGAGTTTGGATCAGGATCCTGAATTCAATGCGGTGCTTCGGCAGCAAGGCGCGGCCAGGGAGAACGGTTCTGGCTCCGACACTGTTGCGGCGGGCGTATTCGACACCCTGTTCAGACGCCTTGAGGTCACGCCTATCCAAGACTCGCGTGTTATCTCGGTTGCCTTCGCGTCGGAAGACCCTGCCAAAGCGGCCGAGATAACCAATGCGCTGGCCGATGCGTACCTGCTCGCTCAGCTTCAGGCCAAGTTCGAGGCAACCAGGATGGCGAACTCGTGGCTCGATGAACGCGTCGCCGATCTGCGCGAACAGGTGGCAGCATCCGAACGGTCGGTCGAAGAATTCCGTAAGGAAGCGGAACTCCTGCAGACTGATGGCATAACTTTGACTGCGCAGCAGATGGCGGAACTGAACGCTCAACTCATACTGACGCGTGCGGCCACCGCCGAGGCGGAGGCGCGTCTCCGGCAGCTCTCACTGTTACTAGAGTCGGAAGACGGTGTGTTAACGGCCAGCGAGGTCCTCGACTCGCCGCTGATTCAGAGTCTCCGCGAGCAACAGGCACAGGTCGAACGCAGGGTCGCCGAACTCGCAGCCGAATATGGCCCGTCGCATCCGCGCATGATTCAGCTTCACGCCGAGGCTGAGGATCTGCAATCCAACATCACCGCCGAGGTAGACAAGATAGCAAGGGGCCTCGAGAACGAGGTGGCAATTGCGAGGGCGCGAGAAACTTCGCTGCAGAACGAGCTATTGAGGCTCAAGAATCGCATGGCCGAGGCTAACGACAAAGAGATTCAGCTGCGCGCACTGGAACGTGAGGCCGAGGCGAGTCGCGGCCTGCTTGCGACGCTATTGGCGCGCAACAAGGAGGTCAGCTCTCTGGACGAGATGCAAGGACATCAGGCGGATGCGCGGATCATATCGCGCGCCGCGACACCGTTGGAACCGTATTTCCCGCAGAAAAAGATAATACTTGGCATTGTTGCACTGCTTTCGGCCTTGCTGTCACTGACCTTGGTTTTCGTGTTGGAGCTCCGGCAGCGTGGATTCATCAGCGGAGAGCAGATAGAGGCCGCAGCCGATCTGCCGTCACTCGGATTCGTACCGCTATTGGGAGGGCATCGACTTGTTAAGAATGAGACGCCCGCAGAGTACATCGTGAAGAATCCACGATCTGCTCTTGCCCAGGCCTTCAGGTCCATTTACTGGAGCTTGAGCCTGATGTCATCCATCAGGCTCAATATCGTCGTCGTGACATCCTCGCACCCGACGGAGGGGAAGACTACAGTTGCCACTGGATTGGCCAGGATGCGGGCGCTGGCCGGACGCAAGACACTTTTGATCGACGCGGATTCGCGCAATCCGAGCGTCCATCGGTTATTGGAAACCTCGGTCGGGCCCGGCCTGCTAGATATACTCAGGGGTCATGCCGACAAACGAATCATCGTCAAAGACTTGGCGACCGGTCTTGATTTCCTCACTGCCGGCGAGGCATCCGAAGACCCGATGTCGCTGCTTGACTCGCAAGAGATGGATGATTTTCTTCGTGAGGTATCATCAGACTACGAACTCGTCGTGATCGACACACCTCCGGTTTTGGCGGCGTCAGACGCCTGTGCACTCGGCCGGAAAGCCGACACTACGATTATGGTCGTCAAGTGGTCAGAGACGCCGCGCGAAGTAGTCATGCATTCCCTGCGGCAGCTGAAGCGCGCTGACGCGTACGTCGCGGGGGCGCTCCTTAACATGGTCGACGTCAGCAAGCACGCAATGTACACCTTTGGCGATTCGGGCGCCTACCATGGACCGCTGCGCAGTTACTACGCGGAGGAACCGGCTGTCAGTAAGCATTCTTTTGCGAATAAAATACGCCGAGCGTCCGCAAAAGAATCCTGATATCGAGCCATATTGACCAGTTGTCGATGTAATAGAGGTCGTGCTCAACCCGCTTGATTATCTTCTCTTCCGTATCGGTCTCGCCCCGCCATCCGTTCACCTGCGCCCAGCCGGTAATACCCGGTTTGACCCGATGTCTCTTCGCGTATTCTCCGACTACGTGCTCGTAAAGCTCATCTCCTGCCTTGGCTTTTAGCGCGTGCGGCCGCGGACCAACGAGTGACATGGAGCCTGCGATGACGTTGTAGAGCTGTGGTAGCTCGTCAAGACTCGTCTTGCGCAACAACGATCCGAAGCGTGTCACTCGCGGATCATTCGGAGTGGCGAGCCTTTCCGCATCCGCATCCTGGTGATCGACCTTCATAGTCCGGAACTTCCATACCTCAATCAGCTCGTTGTTAAAACCGTAACGCCGCTGTCTGAAGAAGACAGGCCCGCGACTGTCAAGCTTGATGCCAATCATGATCGCGCCCATTAGCGGAGAGAGCAATAGCAGCATCAAGCCACTGACGCAGAAGTCGAAGGCGCGCTTTGCAACTGCGTGCCAACCGGACATCGGCTTGTCCAGGACTCCGATCAGTGGCAGCCCGTACCTGTAATCGATCGATCGACTCAAGATGCCCATGACCGTGTGGTCCGGGCAAAGGCGGATGTTCGCCGGGAGCACCGAAAGCTCATGAAAGATCTCCTGAATACGACCGTGGAGACTCTCCCAAGGCAGCGCGACAATGATTTCCTCTGCACGCTCGATGCGCGCATGGCTGATCAAGTCTTGAAGATCGCCGCGAACCGCTAAGCCATTCAGTTCCATACCAGCCGCTGATTGTCGGTCATCGAAGATTCCAGCGACTACGTTCCAGGGTTCATTGGCGCGGCGAAAGTGCTCGAGCAGCCGCTCAATTTCAGTCGCCGCACCGTAGATCAGTATGTTCCGGGTAAGTTGGCCGCGCCTTGCGAGCACACGCAAAGCTCGGGCCGTGGCACCACGCCCGATGAGGACCATGACGATGGCGGAAACGCTCGTAGCAAAAAGCCAAACGCGTGAAAAATCCTCGGATATCTTCAAGAAGAAGGCAGCCGCAACAAGAATAAGGATCACGACGGAGAAGATCGAAATGATCCTGCCGAGCTGCTGGGCAGGGCTACGAATGGCGCTGAAGCGGTACAGTCCTGCCACGTAGAATGCCTGAATCACGAGATATGTGAACATCGCCAGAGCGGCAACGTAGGCAGGCAGCACATCGGTTTCACGCGCATCGACGTAGGCGAAATAGACCAGCATTCCACTGACAATAATCAGGATTGCGTCGAGAAGTGCAACCAACCCGGCCAAAATTCCTTCGGACAGGGTCCTGCCGTGTTGTGCCGAGCGCCCGGAATACGATGGAAGATCGTCGATCGATGCCGACATGATCACACCTCTTTTCTTGTTGTTGGTGATGGTGCTACTTGTGGCAACCGTCTTTTACTATCGTTTCGTCAACCGCCCTGACATCGGCTCGTCGTTAGATTCCGAAGTTGCATTAGTAAACTGCTGACAGCCAAAAGTATAATGCAGTTTTCGCGTAGCGTCATCAGCAGTACTGTGGCACGCTCGATAGCCGACAGCGACAACAAAGCGTTCGGCGTAATTGCGTAAACACGCCAGACGCTGGTCTGCGACGCAGACCTAAGTTCAGGAAAAGGTTCGGTTTTGATTAAGACGAAAATTTTTAAAACAGGACTGAATGCGCTTTACTATTCCGGCACGTTCCGGGCGTTGCCGAAAAGTATGCGCGGTGTCGGCGTTATGTTAACTCTGCATCGCGTGCGGCCGTCGAGTGATCACAGGGACTTTGCGCCGAACAGAATTCTCGAGATCACGCCTGCCTTTCTCGAGGCGACGATCGTGCAAATCAAGCGACTGGGATATCGAATTGTGTCGCTTGACGAGTTTCACCGACGTCTGATCGAACGCGACTTTTCTGAACCCTTCGTCAGCTTTACACTGGATGATGGTTACGCGGACAATTACGTGCACGCGTTTCCGGTTTTCCGGAAACACCAAGTTCCGTTCACGATTTATGTGTGCACAGGTCTGATTGACGGCACGGTACGGCTGTGGTGGAAGATCCTCGAGGAAGCGATATACGCAGAGGAGCGAATCCAAGTGACCGTTGACGGGCGATCGCGAACGTTCGAGACCGTCACCACCAAGCAGAAGTACAGCGCGTTTCATAAGATCTATTGGGCATTGCGGCGAATGCCGCACGACATCCAGATTGCGGCCATAGACAAGCTCGAACACCGGTATGAGATGAGCGCGGACGTGTCGCGAGGGCGTGACGATGCGGCCTCTTGGCAGATGCTTTCGGAAATGCTCGATACCGGATTACTAACGGTCGGCGCACATACGATCACACACGACGCACTCAGTAAACTGCCGGAGTCTCGGGTACGAGAGGAAATGGCCGGCAGTAGAAACCGCCTTGAGAAAGTACTTGGTACGTCGCCGAAACACTTCGCTTATCCATACGGAGACGCAGCGTCAGCGTCGCACCGCGAGTTCGAGATCGCCAGGGCACTCGGTTTCACCACCGCGGTGACCACACGCAAGGGCGTAGTTCTACCGGATCACGTTGAGCACCTGCATGCCTTGCCCAGAGTCTCCCTCAATGGCGATTATCAGCAGTCGCGATATGTAACACTGTTCCTGAGTGGAGTGCCATTCTATCTGGCGCGAGGCTTGCGTAGATTGGATGTCAACTGAGATTTGTCGCCATTAATGATCAGTCTCTGTTTGGTCCGGCGATCTCACGGTAGAATGCGATCGACCGATCTGCCATGGACGAAACACGAAATCGCTGTTTCACATGTTGATACAGTGCGTCTGCATTCACTCTTGCCCTGTCCGGATCGTCAAGCACGGCAAGCATTGCTGTTTTCAGATCACCTGCATCGCCGGGTTGAATGAGTTGTTTCGCATACGGACCGAACATCTCCGGAACACCGCCCACGCAAGTAGTTACAACCGGAACGCCTGCTGCCAGGGCCTCGAGAACAATATAGGGAAACGATTCGTGTAGCGATGGCGCGACAACGCAGCGACCGCGTGCAAATGCCTCCGTAGCCGGGTATATAGGCGGCGTTAGAGATATGGAATCTGCCACTCCGAGTTCGTCAATCCGCGCACGCAGGATGGCCTCTTCGCCGCCAGCTCCCGCCATTAGCAGACTGACTGGGCGCTCTTGCCTGATCGCGGCTGTCGCCTCGATGAGTTCGTATATTCCCTTAAGGCTACGCAGTTCGCCCACAAATACAAAATCATACTCGGCGTCTCTACGCAGTAACCTGTCGTACTCACATTTGTGAAGTCCGTTATAGACCACGCAGTCGGGAAACGTAATCGGCCCGATTTTGCGCAGGTACGCCTGGCGTGCAAACTCGCTCTCGAAGATCGCCCCACTCGTCCAGCGCCTGAGCAAGCGCTCGAGCGTTATGTATATGCGTCCGATGAGCGTCGACGTGGAAAAATGCAGGATGCCTCCATGCGGTGTAAAGACGATACGGGCTTTCATTCGCCGGCCAAGCAAACGTGCGTACGCGGCGCCTTTTGCCCCGTGACCATGCACAATGTCCGGAGACTGGCTATCAAGAATTGTCCGGAGCGCCCTGATCGTGAGCAGGTCGGACCCGCCCGGTATTCTTTGCATGGCGATCCGGCGGACGCCCGGGTCACACAGCTTATCCAGCGACTCAAGGGCCGCCTCAGCTACGCGGTCACCCGTCGACGAGTCGCAGACTATTCCGACGCGCATTCCACGCTCTGCCTGTGCCCGCGCCAGGTCGCACACGTGCCGGAACAGTCCCCCGACAGGCGCGCGAAACAAATGTACTATTCGAAGCGGCGTTTCCATATTGTCTCGGTTTTCCTTTTCCGTAATCGGAATCGCAATCGCAATTACTCAACTTATGCAGACACCTTGCCGTTGCGCAGGCTAATGCTACTCTTGAAAACTCGGGTCCGGCACCATCATCAGGCAGCGGAAATAAAATGAATCAGGCGAAACGTCTCATTGCGTATCTTGGCTTATTTCTGGCCCGATTTTTTCTGTTTCCATTATATTTTCTTTCTGGATTCTCCAGGCGACGAGATGATTTGTGGGTTTTCGGATGCTGGGGCGGTTACCGATTCGCCGACAACGCCGCTGCCTTCTTTCTTTATTGTCATACGGAAATCGGTGATCGCGTTCGGCTCGTTTGGATATCCCGAAGGAAGGATATTATAAAAGATGTCCGAGAGATGGGATACGAAGCGCACTGGCTCTGGTCGCTCCGCGGCCTCGGCTGTTGCCTGCGAGCGAAATACTACCTTTTCGATTCTTTCTCGAAAGATATCAACTATTGGCCGTCTCGCCGAGCTTTAAAAGTGAATCTTTGGAGTGGCGTGCCTTTGAAGACTTTCGAGCGCGACATCGATAATCCGAGGAGTCGCTACTTTCGTCTGTTTCACGGTTGGCTACCGGAGCGCTGGCTTCTCGGAATGATGATGCCCTGGCACCTCGACCGGCCGGACCTCATAATTGCGACGTCGGACGAAACAAGCGCGATTACCAGACAAGCGTTCGATCTTGTGCACGATTCGGTGGTCGTCACCGGTTTCCCCCGCAATGACATATTGTTTGCCCGTTCCCATGCCGTTGGGAATGCGCAACGTGAGTGGCCGGATTCGTTTTCCGCCGCGGTCGATGCGAAGCGCTTCATCTTCTTCTATCTTCCCACATACAGGGACAGCGGCAAGCCATTTTTGAACATCGCCTGGGAGGAAGTAGACAGCCTGATGTGCCGCCTCGATGCGACGTTTTTCTTCAAATTCCACCCGGATGATAAGGGTGGGTTCGAGGGCGAATTGAAGAACGTCGTTGAACTCCCACAGCAAATAGACATATACGATATGCTTGCCTACACCGACGCTTTAATCAGCGACTACTCCTCAATCATTTTCGATTACATGCTCCTCGATCGGCCGATTATCTATTACGTCCCGGATCTGGACGAGTTCGTCGCGAGCAGCCGTTCTTTGTATTTTCATCCGGCGGATATCGCCGTGGGACCGATGTGCGCAACTACACCCGAACTCATGACGTCTCTCACCGAGGTTGCCGAAGGGCGCAAGATGCCGGAAAAAGTCCGTGCGCAGTGGGACGAAACGAGACGCCGCTTCAATACGCACCTCGACGGTGAATCAAGCCGACGTACGCTCGAGGCGATCGAGGACAGGTATTTTTCGGGCAATATTCGGGCGCAGCACGAAAAATAGCCTCATATTGAACGAAGCCGGCGGCTTCGTTGTGTCTGCCCGACCGGGGTCTCGGGGCGCGACAAAGCCCCGGGCCGGCTACACTGACTTTCGGATTACGGGACGAGACCGCTCGATGGACGTTCTCACTTGAGACAGCACGGATTCCAGGGTTTGGCTGGCGTCGATGCGCACAAAATTATCGCATACCCGACCTTGCTCGATGATTCCAGCTCGCTGCCGTTCGAGATGCTCAAGCGGCCATTCGGTTTTGCGCGCAAGCAGCGTCTCGGCTGGCGCGTCCAGAAAGATTACCAGATTCGGCTTCGGAAACAGGTGCCTTAACAACCATGAATGAATACGCACGCTTAGCCATTGGTCTTTTGCATGGCTCGACACGGCGTCCGGGCAATATTCAAACAGGAAATGGCGATCGCAGAGAACAGTATAACCGCGTA
>CAMYMP010000115.1 GCA_947259435.1 uncultured Woeseiaceae bacterium | reverse complement strand
CCGACGAATTCGTCGATCTGCCGGAAATACGGCTCTGCCGATGCCGGGCCCGTCATGATCATTGGCATGGGCTGCGTCTGGTTGTCAGGATGCAGCAGCACTCCGAGTAAATAGAGAATCTCTTCAGCCGTGCCGACCCCGCCCGGAAAGACGACAACGCCGTGACCGACGCGCACGAAAGCTTCGAGGCGCTTTTCCATATCGGGCATGATCACGAGCGAATTGACGATCGGGTTTGGAGACTCTGCGGCGATGATGCCCGGCTCGGTAATACCGACGTAGCGGCCATTGCGAATCCGCTGCTTGGCATGGCCAATCGTGGCGCCTTTCATCGGCCCTTTCATCGCCCCGGGGCCGCAACCGGTACAGACATTGAGCCCCCGCAGGCCGAGTTCATAACCGACCAGCTTTGTATAGTCATACTCCACGCGGCTGATTGCGTGACCGCCCCAACAGATAACGAGATTGACGTTGGCGGGAAGATTCAGCAGGCCGGCATTGCGTACGATATGGAAAACGGCATCGGTATTTCCTCCACCGGATTCGAGATTGAATCGAACGCCATCGAAGATCTCGTTGCGGGTATAGCTGATGTCTCTCAATACCGCGAACAGCAGCTCGCGGATGCCACGAATCATCTTGCCGTCGACGAATGCATCCCCCGGCGCGTTCTGCAGCGATACTTTGAGTCCGCGTGGCTGTTGAATGAAAGCTATGCTGAAGTCCTTGTACCTCTCGAGCAACTCCCGTGCGTCGTCGTTTTGACTCCCCGAGTTCAGGACCGCGAGCATGCAGCGGCGCAGCAGCGCATAGAGCCCTCCCTCGCCGCTCGAGCGCAGTTGATCGACCTCGAGCTGCGACAGGACCTCGAGGCTACCTTCTGGCCGTACTTCGGCGTCGACAGTTTCTGGAATTACCAAGGGATTCTCGGTCAGGGCTGAATTACGATAGGCGTATTGTCGCCCGTCATGAGCCATATATCGATCATGTCGGAGTTCGACACAGCAATACAGCCGTTTGTCCAATCCTGCGTACGATAGTAAGCCTCGGATCGGGTGGGATCGTTCGGCTGACCATGGATCATGATGGCGCCGCCCGGATCGACCCCTTTCGAGCGCGCTTCACGGATGTCCTGACCGTTCGGATAGGACACATGAATAGACAAAAAATACTCGCTGTGCGGATTTCGTGTGTCCAGAAGGTAGCGGCCTTCGGGAGTCCGAAAATCGCCCTCATGCTGCTTGTCCCCGATGGGACGAATCCCCAAGGCAATTTCGAAAGTTCGAAATGGCGCGCCGTCTTTTATAAGGTGCAATTTTCGGTTTGCCTTCTCGACGACGACCAGGTCTGCGACGGGGAAACCGCTGGCATGCAAAACCGCCTGAGACAAGAGCACGGTCGAGACAATTACAAGGATCGGAATTCGCATTTTCTGAGACTAGCAAACCTGCGGCGGCGGGCAAATGGCACTGGTCACACGTTTCGACCAGCGATCCAGCCTATGGCAAAGCCGATACCTCCGGCGACGAGCGTATAGACTGGCAAGAACCGGAATAGCTGCCCCGGGTCGTTCGTATCACCGAACATATTGTTGAGATTCACGGCGAATGCGTAGTGGAGATACACCGACAGGCCCAGCGCCGGTACGGCGTAGCCCAGAGTCCCAAGCGGCAATCGCCAGCCTGCCCCGGTCCAGGTGCCCGAGCCGCGCCGCAGCGTGATCGCCGCCAGCACGAGCATGACAAACGGCGGTACGAGATTTCGCAGCACATACGGGCCACCGCGCTGCACGTCGTTGATCCAGAACGCCGCGGCTGCAACGAGTAGCACGAGGGGCAGCAATCGCACGAGCATCAATCGAATCATGAGACCGTCAGGTCCGGCCGCTGGCCACCAGCACCGGGAAGCGCACGGCCGTGCCGGGTATGACCTTGTGCAGGTCGAGTTCGGGATTGTATTGGCGGAACAACCACACGGGCACATCGTATTCACGCAGTGCGAGAATCCAGATCGATTCGCCCTCGGCGATAACATGCTCGGTTACGCCGGTTATGACGTGCTCCCGAAAGAACTCGTCCTGACGCGCGCGATGGTATGCGATGCGGCGATTCTCGAAGGACTTCCCGTCGACCGCCCCCAGATCCAGTTTTATTCGCCGGCCCACCTCGACCGGTGTACGAAATGCCAGGCCGTTGATATCGCGCAGGCGTTGCGTGCGAATATCCAGCCAATCTGCGTAATGACCCAAGGTCTCGAGCGGCTGCACCTCGATAGTCGTATCGTCTGCCACGCCGTAGTCGCTGGGGTCCGAAAGCAGCGCCGTCTGCAGCGTGCCGAGCAAGCTTGTCGCAAGATCGTCCGTCATTGCCGCCGGCGTCTGCTCGGCAACCACGTCGGGAACTACGATGGCCGGGACATCAGCGCTGGCCACGACGACGGGTTCGACGGAGGGCTGCACTGCAGGCGGCTGGGCCGGCGGCGCAGCGGTCACGGGCGGCGCCGCAGCGATCACGGGCGGCGCCGCAGCGATCACGGCCGGCGCAGGCCCGGCCGCCGGCAGACGCAAGCGCTGCCCGGCCCGAATACGGTGCGAGCTGCCCAGGTTGTTCAGGGCGACCAATGTTGACACGCGCGTATTGTAGGCTTGCGCGATCTGCGACAAAGTGTCGCCGCGAACAATCGTGTGAAACAGGTCGGGCAGTTGCGCGGACTGCCATTCGTCCCCCGGAATGTTCGACATCAGACTATCGATCGGTGCATCGAGCAGACTCGTGGGCAGGCGAATCTCATAGCCTTTGGGCAGGTGTTTGCTGCCTTGCCAGATTGTCGGCTGCAGCGCCGGGTTGTGCGCGGCAAGCTCTGCCGGCGTAACGCCAAGCGCACGGCTCAGGTCTTTGACCGGGATATAAGTCCGCAGACTGACCTGCGTGAAGTCCGTCGGCGATTCGATCTTGATACCCGGAAAATAACGTTCGAAATCCTGATCAATCTGCTTTGCTGCGAGAAACGCAACGTAGAAATTTCTCGAAGCAAATCCGAATGTTCTGCCGTTATATTTCCTGAGTATGTCTACGTAAGCGTTATCGCCGTAGCGGCGCATCGCGCGACGCACGCCCGCAAGGCCATGGTTGTAAGCGGTGATTGCCATCGGCCAGTTGCCGGTGATCGAATAATTATAAGCGAGCAGCTTGCCGGCCGCCCGAGTCGCCGCAAATGGATCGTTGCGCTCGTCAACAACGTGATCGACGCGCATGAAGCGCCGGCCCGTGCTGCGCGTGAACTGCCAGATGCCGGATGCACCGACATGGGAGCGTGCATTGGGATTATATGACGACTCTACGTGCGGCAGCGCCGCCAATTCCACGGGCACACCGAGGCCACCGAATTCTTTCTGAATAAAATCGCGCCAGCGCCCTGCTCGAATCAGGCCCTCACGGAAGCGATCCTTGAGCCCCTGCTGGTAGCGGATGCGCTTGGTCGCGGCGGCCAGTGTTTCATTGCTTACACCGGCGGGCCACACAGCAAGAACGCGCGCTTCCTCGGCGCTGAGATTGTCGCGCTTGCCACCGGCGAGCCTGCCGAGAATCGTCTGCAGTTTCTTGCGGCGCTTTGCAACCTGACGTTGTCGATCGCGCCGCCCCATATTACGGGGCAAGTCGACCCGTTCATAGACGACGGCAAGATTACGGTTGTCGTGGAGGACTCCCTGATCGGTCGTATAGCGCGAGAAGATGCTGACCCAGAAGTCGATATCGGGCTGCAATTCGACCGGTGCCGGGAAGGTCTGATCCGCGCGCGCGCCGGCCACGACTAGCAGTAACGCGAGCAAACAATGTCGACTTTTTCTTGTCATTCAGGTCATTTCAAGTTTCAATCGTAAATTCTTGATTAGTTCACAGAAAAATGCACGCATTTAATCTAATTTGGGCCATGTTTTCGTTCCGCGCGCTGCTGATTATGTTGCTAGCGCTCGCCAGCCCTGTAATGGCCGGCGAGCGCGCTGCCGATGCTGACGAGATGGGCCCGGAGCTCCTGGAAGATACGACCGGGGACGCAGACTCGCGTTCCGGCGATATCGCGGCTGCGGCAGAAGATTCACCCGATCCGGCGCCCGTCGCCAGACCAGCAGTGCCGCTCGCCGACGCGGTCAACGCCGCCGTCGGGCCCGAAGAGTCTATCGAGGTACTCGGCACCGAGGTAATGCCGGGCACTTCGCAGCGCCTGTCCTGGTCCGCTACGGAGCTGTTTGAAGGTGTACCGGTTTCGACGCCGGTTCTCGTGGTCAACGGCGCCTTGCCTGGTCCGACGCTTTGCCTGACGGCTGCCGTGCACGGCGACGAGCTCAATGGCATCGAAATGGTCCGTCGGGTCATGCACAACCTCGAGCCGTCCCGGGTGTCGGGCGCGGTCATCGGTATACCGATTGTCAACGTGCAGGGATTTCGGCGCGGATCCAGATATCTTCCCGACCGTCGTGACCTGAATCGATATTTTCCGGGCAATCCGAATGGCAGCGCGGCGGCACGAATCGCGTATTCCTTTTTCACCAACGTCATCGCGCAGTGTGATGCGCTCATAGACCTGCACACGGGTTCATTCGAGCGCGCGAATTTACCGCAGATCCGGGCCGATCTGCGTAATCCGGATGTCATGACATTGACACAGGGTTTCGGTTCGATGGTCATTCTGCACAGCACGCCGGCGGTAGGGACGCTGCGCTATGCTGCGACGCGCGCCGGCATCCCGGCCGTTACGCTCGAAGCAGGCGGCCCGTCCCAGCTCGAGCTCAACGAAGTCAAACTCGGCGTCAAAGGCATCGAAACGCTGGTCAACACCCTGGGCATGGTCAGAAAGATGATGAATAACGCGAGATCCGAACTGCGCTCGCCTTACTCCGGCCGCATCATCGGCATGGCGCGAAACCAGGTCGTAATGCCGGGCTTCGCAGCATTCCATGTCGGCATCCAAACCGACGAAGCACCATACGACGACACAGCCGCTGACGCGATGAGCAACAGCGACGACTACGTCGACGGCATGTCCGAGTAAAGCTAAAACGAAACCACAAAAACGCTGGACTCGGCCCGTCACTGTTCATAAGCTGCAGCGGCGATGCCCGCAATTCGAAAACCTCTGCACCGTTACCTCGCTCCGGCAACCTGGCCGACCTGGGTAGGACTCGGTCTGCTGCGAATTGTCTGTTGGCTGCCACATCGGGTAAGTCTTGCAATTGGTCGGGCGATTGGTGCGTTCGGCCATCTGTTTGGCGGCACCCGGCGCGCGATCGTCCGGCGCAATATCGAACTGTGTTTCCCGGACCTCGCAGTCGACGAGCGAAATGAATTGGCAAAACAGCACTTCGCCGCGCTCGGTATGTCGCTGATCGAAATGGGGCTCGGACGCTGGGCGCCCGACGAACATCTCACGGCGTTGACGACAGTCGAGGGCGTCGACCACGTGCTGCAAGCCGTTAACGACGGCAAAGGCGTCATCCTGCTTAGCGCCCATTTCACGACGTTGGAGATCAGCGGCCGCGTCCTGAGCCTCAACATTCCGCCGTTTGACGCCGTCTATCGCAAGAGCCGCAGTGCATTCGTAACCGAAGTTCTGCGCAGCGGCAGGGAGCGTTCGGCCGCAAGTACGATTGAAAAACGGGATATCAAATCGATGGTGCGCAGACTTCGCGAGGGTGGCATCGTCTGGTACGCGCCGGATCAGAGCTACAATCGGAAAGGTGCGGAAGTAGCACCGTTCTTTGGCGTACCGTCAATGCACACGACGGCCACATCGACACTTGCGCGGCTCGGAAAGGCAGTAACGCTACCGTATTTTCCGGAGCGCCTGCCAAATGGTCGTTACCATCTGAGGATATTGCCGCCGCTGACGGATTTTCCGAGCGACGACGTCGTCGCCGATACGATGAAGTACATTCATGTGCTCGAAGATCACGTGCGTCGCTGTCCCGAGCAGTATTTCTGGGTGCATCGCAAGTTTAAAGGCCTGCCGGATTCTTATCCCGACTACTATGCCGACCTGGATGCGGTGAAATAACCGCTAAGAAACTGTTCCCAGTTTTCAGCCCGAAAATGCAGCTTCGGGTTCAGCGATATTATTTTTTGCAGCGATCGATGCAGCCGGCTTAGCGTCCGCTGCTGCCAGGGCCCCGGGGGCAGGAAGCTGAGGAAGCTGCCGCGATCGAAATCGAGCATCCACAGATCGCCATCATCGTCGATCTGCAGGTTATAAGCGTTCATATCCGAATGATGCACGCCAGCGGTATGAAACTCATGCACGGCCTTGCCCAATGACTCCCAGAACTCGGCGGACTTCGGCTGTCCCGCAATTGCCTCTGACAGCGGCACGACGTCGGGAATGCGAACCGTAATAATGTCGGCCGTATAGAACAAACCACGTCGCTGGTAACGCGCTGCCGCTGGTCGCGGAACCCGCAGACCCTTGCCGGCCATTTTCGCCAGCATGCGCCACTCGGCGAATGAACGCGTTTTGTCCTCACCCTGCCAAACGTAGGCATCACGGACCATCTTGCCGACCAGTCCACCACGCATGAAGTGCCGCAATACGAACTGCCGCGGCACATTGCCAACATACAGCGTGTTGCCGCGCCCGGCAGACCCGAGCGTGCCGTGCACAGGCTCCGCATGCAGCCAGCCTGCCGGACGAAAGCGCGCGTCATCGATCTCGGCGATGATCTGTCTGTCGTAGAGTATGGCGCCAGTCGCGGTTTTTTCGACGGTCTCGGTCAATATCGCTGCCCGGGACTTTGCAGAAATATAATAAAATAACTCATATTGCGTAATTTACTGCCCGATACGACCTTTTTAACAGATTTTAAGCGCATTTTCGCAGATCTCGCCTCTATTTTTTCCGCGGTTACAGCCCTGGTGCCCATATGCAACATAAAGTCGTCTTTTTGCCGATAATATGTACATTTATATAATTTTTATCGCATTTTTTCA
>CAMYMP010000114.1 GCA_947259435.1 uncultured Woeseiaceae bacterium | reverse complement strand
ATGGCGACGAGTACTACCATGCCGATCGCTTCGCGTCACTCAGGGGGTATTAGGTCATCCGTTGGCGCTGCAAGCAAAACGGGCCCCGAAAGGGGCCCGCTCTGGTCTGACTGTGATGAAAGACGATCAGTCGAAGTACTTGCGGACCGTCAGGCCGTAGGTACGTGGCTGGTTCGGGTAGCCCGAGAAACTGAAGTTCTGTGCCACACTCGGAAATGCGCTGAGCAAGTACTCGTCGTTAGTGATATTGCGGCCCCAGAGCATGGCCTCGAAACCATTGTCCCAGGCAAGACCGAAGCTCGCATTGACCGTGTTGACTTCGCGGGATGCAACGCTGGCCGGCGTGTTTTCTATGACCTGAATCTCGTCTTCATAGATGTACTCGACCCGGGCGAACCCTGCGGCATTGCCGAGCGTGAATCGGTACGCCCCGGTAGCCGTGATACTGACTTCGTGGATGCCGGGAGGCTTCGTGCCGCTAAGGTCAACTATCTGGCGAGCAAAGGTTGTTGGCTCAAAACCCTCCGCTTCCGTAAATGAGTCGTACAGCGGATCCAGGAATGTGGCAGCGAAAGTGCCTTCGAAGCTGTCGGTCGGCGCCCAGCGAATATCCAATTCAACGCCGTCCGTCGATTGCTTGCCGGCATTGTTCAGGTTGAAGCCGGTGCCCGTGAAGATATTCGACTGGAAGTTCTTGATCTCCTGGTTGAATATCGCGAGATTCATCGCGACCGTATCCCAGCGTGCCTTCATGCCGATCTCATACACGGTAGACTCTTCGGGTTTTGCAAAACGCGTTGTGTAGGTGAGGTTCGGCACGCTCAGACCGGCAGCCTCTATGGCGGCTTGATCTGCGGGGAACGGGCGCGAGTCGCGCGAGAGGTTCCAGGAGCTCGCTTTGAAACCTGTGCCGGCACTGGCGTATATGTTCATATCATCCGTGACATCGAACGCCAGACGCACGGTCCAGGTCAGATCGTCGTCCTTCGATGTGCCGGGCTCCACGCTGTTCGGAAAGTCGACGTTGGGCGGCAGGAACTGCAACGCTCGCAAATCGAGCACCGGGTTGCACTGCGGCCTGTTTGTCGGTGTTATGCCGGTCGGTGTACATTGGACTTGGCTAAGAGCCGCCGCTATTAACGGATTGGCCGGATTCCCGGGATCGGCCGCCTCGAGGCCTTGAAGTATTGCGCCCTCACCGATTGCTACGAATATGCTCCGGGGCAGCGTCGAGAACACGTCAGTCTGCGTCGAATCGAAGGTGACGTCTTTCTCATCCTCGGTATAGTTGGCGCCGAGCGTGAGCGTCGCCCGGTCGCCAAGATCTATGTCGACCTGCCCAAAAATCGAGAACGCCTGGTTATCCATCTTGGAGAGCTCGGTCAAGCCCTGTCCGGCGCCGAAAAGCGTTCCAGGCGGCAATGACGCCACGGTTTCGAATGTATTCAGTACCGAAGTACCCGGTATGCCGCCCGCCAAAATATCGGCATAAGCGCGGAACTGTGATCCGTACCGGATGCCCGTAAATTGTTCGACGTCCTCATCGAAGAAGTAGCCGCCGACCATCCATCCCATGCGCTCCGTCGACCCGTTCAGACGCAGCTCCTGCGTGAGGGTCTGAACCTCGTACTCCGTGCGGTTAGCGGTTTGCGGGTCGAGCAGTTGCGCACTAGTGAAGTCCACGTCGACGTTGTCGGCGCGGTCAAGATTGCGCAACGCCGTTATTGAGGTCAGCTGTACGGAATCGTTGATGTCGTAGTCGAACTGCACCGACACGCCGTCGGTCTGGAATTTGTTGACCGGCGTGAAGTCGTAATAGCCCTGATAGGCAAACGGCGTCTCCGGAATCAACTGGCCGCCAATAGCAACAATAGCCCCCCCGGTCGGGCCGTTGAGCAGGTTCGCGACGCCGCAGCAGGCCTCGTCAAAATCGTCGTAATCCGCTATCACGCGGACCTCCAGCTCGTCGGACGGGGCGAAATACAGCTCGCCGCGTACGCCGTAACGATTCAATTCGCCCAGCGCGTCGCCGCCGGCGAGGTTGTCGTAATAACCGTCACGCTGGTTGTAGCTGGCAGAAAGGCCGAAGCCAACGGTATCCGACAGCGGTCCATTGACATCGCCCTTGACGATGAACTGGCTGTAGTCACCAACCGTAATGGCGGCGGAGCCGACAACTTCGTCGAGATTGGGTTTCGCCGTTATGATGCTGATTACGCCGGCCGACGCGTTCTTGCCGAACAGCGTGCTCTGCGGTCCGCGCAGGACCTCGATACGCTCGAGGTTTGGCAGGTCATTTAGCGCCGACGCTGAGCGCGAACGATAGACACCGTCGATGAATACACCGACGGAAGGCTCAATGCCGGCGTTGTTGGCACCATTACCGAATCCACGGATGATGAAGTTGGTATTACCGCTGGACTGCAGCTGTGTGATGCGCAGCGAGGGCACCAGGAACTGCAGATCCTTGATGTCCGAGACCTGCGATTGTTTGATGTCATCAGCCTGCACCACTGAAACCGCTACCGGGATCTCCTGCAGCGTGGATTGGCGTTTGGTCGATGTGACGACGATTTCTTCGAGGAACGCCGGCCCTTCCTCTTGCGCGACAACTGGCGTTACGAGCGTTGCCGCAACGAGGCCGAGAATACCCCGGCATATGGTCGAGTTTGTCATCTGTGCTCCCCGTACGTATGTACAAAAGTCTGGCCCTTGGATATTGGCAGCGTAAGCCACTTTACAGGCGTTGGCAACCTGCAATACATGCTCAGAAAGGCGACATAACGGCCTGAGCCCATTCGATTTCTTGGTGTTGCATTTCCGCCACCGGGTGAGGAGAGTTTGACCTTGGTCCGGCGGCAATGCTGCAATGCCCCGAATGGAGCAGCAGAGCAGGCAGTTGGCGGATTTCCTGGCCGAAAACGGGTCGGTCGCCGTTGTCAGTGGCGCCGGTGTCAGCACGTCGTCCGGAATACCGGATTACAGAGACCGCAACGGCGACTGGAAGCACGCGGAGCCGATCCAGTTCACGGATTTTGTCAACAACCCGCACGCCCGGAAGCGCTATTGGGCGCGGAGTTATGTCGGATGGCAGCGCTTCTCCGGGGCGCGCCCGAATGCCGCCCATTTCGCGCTGGCCGGTCTCGAGGCGGCCGGTAAAGTCGACACGCTGATCACGCAAAACGTGGATCGCCTCCACAGCGAAGCCGGAAGTCGGCGCGTAATCGATCTGCACGGTGATCTCAGCAAGGTGCGTTGCCTGGACTGCAATGCGACCCATCCGCGTCTCAATTTCCAGCGGGCGCTCAAAGACGCCAACCCCGACTGGCACGCCGAGGTCTTTCGATACAAGCCCGACGGCGACGCCGAGCTGGCGGACAATAGCCATGACGAATTTTGCGTTAGGGGCTGCGCCGATTGCGGCGGTGTCGTAAAACCCGACGTCGTAATGTTTGGCGAAACTGTGCCGAAGGGCCGCGTGCACGATGCGTCCTCGGCGATCGACCGCGCAAATGCGTTGCTCGTCGTGGGCTCGTCGCTCATGCTGTTTTCGGGATTTCGATTTGCGCGCCAGGCCGTCGCCCAACGGAAACCGATTGCGATCGTTAACCAGGGTCGAACGCGCGCCGACGACATCGCCGCGCTCAAGGTCGAGGCGGATTGTGGTGATACGCTGTCGGCCGCCGCCGCGCTGCTGGCCACATGAGCGTATAGAGGACTTTATGAACGAACACTGGCTGGAGCGTTGGCAGGAGGGCCGGATCGGTTGGCACGAGGCAGAGGGCAATGCGAGCCTGCAAAAATACTGGACCGTGTCCGGAAAGCGGGTGCTGGTGCCCCTTTGTGGCAAGACCCGGGACCTGATCTGGCTGGCGCGCCTGGGAAATGAAGTTGTCGGCGTCGAGTTGTCGGAGCTTGCAGTACGAGCATTTTTTGATGAGAACGACATCGCGTTCTCGCGTGTCGAGGGGGCGCTGACCGCCTATGTGGCAGAAGACCGCTCGATCAGGATCTACTGTGGTGACTATTTCGATTTTTCCGACGGCCTGTTCGACGCTTATTACGATCGCGGCGCACTCGTTGCAATGCCGCCGAATCTGCGCGCGAGGTACGTCGAGCACACGCGGTCATTGCTCGCTCCAGATGCCGCAAAGCTGCTCATCAGCCTCGAATACGACGAGTCGGTCGCGACCGGGCCGCCTTTTTCGGTGCCGGCCGACGAAATCCATTCATACTGGCCCGGCCTTGAGCGTGTCGCCGCTCATGACGACATCGATAATGGCCCGCCCAAGTTCCGCGAAGCCGGTCTCGATGAGATGATCGAAGTCGTTTGGCGGTCTCCCTGATGGGTCCGCTGGCAGGGATCAAAATTATCGAGATAAAGGGCATCGGCCCGGGTCCGTATGCAGGCATGCTGCTTGCGGACATGGGTGCTGATGTCATCGTTGTCGAGCGGTCGTCAGAAACTGTCGGCATAGCCGTACCGGCAAAGAAAGATGTGACCTCGCGCGGCAAGCGGTCCATTGCAATCGATATCAAGAATCCTGCAGGCCTCAAGACCTTATTACGGCTGGTCGAGACAGCGGATGTACTGTTCGAAAGTTTCCGTCCCGGTGTCGCTGAGCGCTTAGGTGTTGGTCCCGAGCAGTGCCACGCGATCAACCCCGGGCTGGTCTATGGTCGTCTTACCGGCTGGGGCCAGTCGGGCCCGCTGGCCAATGCGGCAGGGCACGACATCAACTATATCTCCCTTACCGGTGCACTCGCCGCAATCGGTGGCAAAGAGAAACCCGTTCCGCCATTGAACCTCGTCGGCGACTATGCCGGCGGCGGCCTGTTCCTCGTGACGGGTATTCTGGCCGCGCTGCTGGAAGCGCGGGAATCAGGAAAAGGGCAGGTCATAGACGCCGCGATCACGGATGGATCGGCAAGCCTGATGTCGGTCTTTCATGGCTGGAAAGATCTGGGTTTCTGGAACGAGAATCGTCACTCGAATCTGCTCGACGGCGCGGCCTACCACTACGATGTCTACGAGACGGCGGACGGCAAATTCGTATCGATCGGCGCGCTGGAACCCCAGTTCTATGCGCTGCTGGTTGA
>CAMYMP010000113.1 GCA_947259435.1 uncultured Woeseiaceae bacterium | reverse complement strand
CGCCGCCGTCAGCGTCGTCTTGCCGTGATCCACGTG
Organism: uncultured Woeseiaceae bacterium; assembly: GCA_947259435.1. The sequence continues at coordinate 9,084 of CAMYMP010000113.1, read as the reverse complement.
TCCAATCGTGCCGACGTTTACGTGCGGCTTTGTTCTTTCAAATTTTTCTTTAGACATTAGCTTGCCTTTTTCATTACTGTGTCAGCCACGTTTTGTGGCACTGCTGCATATTTTTCGAACTCCATCGAATACACGGCCCGCCCCTGGCTCATCGAGCGAAGGTCCGTCGCATATCCGAACATCTCTGCCAATGGCACTTCGGCGCGAATGACCTTGCCCGACGGCGAGTCGTCCATGCCCTGCGGCAATCCGCGACGGCGATTCAAATCACCCATCACATCGCCCATGTAGTCTTCCGGTGTCACCACCTCAACTTTCATGATTGGCTCGAGCAATACGGGGTTCGCCTTTAGCGCACCGTCTCGGAAGCCCATGCTGCCAGCGATCTTGAATGCCATTTCGCTGGAATCCACGTCGTGGTAAGACCCGTCGTATAGCGTGACCTTGCAATCCACGACTGGATACCCCGCCACAACGCCATTTTCCATTTGCTCCCGCACGCCTTTGTCGACTGCGCCGATGTACTCTCGCGGAACGACGCCGCCGACGATGGCATTTTCGAATTCGTATCCTTCGCCAGCCTGCCGCGGCTCTATACGCAGGAACACGTGGCCGTACTGGCCTCGTCCGCCGGACTGGCGCACGAATTTGCCTTCCTGCTCCACCGTCTTGCGAATCGTTTCGCGGTACGCGACCTGCGGCTTGCCGACATTGGCATCGACCCTGAATTCGCGCTTCATGCGGTCGACTATGATGTCGAGGTGCAGCTCGCCCATGCCGGAGATGATGGTCTGCCCGGACTCTTCATCCGTATGCACGCGAAATGACGGATCCTCTTTCGCCAGTTACTGCAAGGCAATGCCCATTTATTCCTGGTCAGGTTTCGTTTTTGGCTCTACCGCCACCGAGATGACCGGCTCGGGGAATTCCATGCGCTCCAGCGTGATTGGCTGCTTGATATCGCAAAGCGTGTCACCCGTTGTTACATCCTTGAGGCCGACGGCCGCAGCGATGTCACCAGCGCGGACTTCCTTGATCTCTTTGCGATCGTTGGAGTGCATTTGCAGAATTCGACCGATGCGTTCCTTCTTGCTCTTGACCGGGTTCAGAATCGTGTCGCCGGAGTTGAGGACGCCCGAATAGACGCGGAAAAACGTCAGATTGCCGACGAAAGGGTCCGTCGCGATCTTGAACGCCAGTGCCGCAAATGGCTCGTTGTCGTCCGCAGGGCGCACGCCTTCAGACTCGTCGTCATTGATGCCCCTGATTGCGGGCACGTCGACCGGAGACGGCATGAACTCGACAACACCATCGAGCATCGCCTGCACGCCCTTGTTCTTGAACGCCGAACCACACATCGTGACCACAATTTCACCGGCCAGGGTTCGTTCGCGCAGGCCCTTGCGGATTTCGTCCACATCGAGCGTGCCTTCTTCAAGGAATTTGTCGAGCAGCTGCTCGTCGCCCTCGGCGGCGGCTTCTATCATCTTCTCGCGCCACGCCTCGGCATCCGCCAGCATGTCTGCCGGAATCTCTACTTCATCATAGGTCGTGCCCATATTGGACTCGTCCCAGTAGATCGCCCGCATGCCAATCAGATCGATGACGCCGGCAAATTTCTCTTCCGCACCGATCGGCAACTGAATAGGCACCGGATTCGCTCCAAGACGCTCGCGCACCTGAGTAACGACGCGCAAGAAGTCCGCTCCGGCACGATCCATCTTGTTGACAAAAACCATGCGCGGCACATTGTATTTATTACCCTGACGCCACACCGTTTCCGTCTGTGGCTCAACGCCGCCTACCGAGCAAAGTACCGTGATAGCACCGTCGAGGACGCGCAGGCTGCGTTCGACTTCGATCGTGAAATCGACGTGCCCGGGCGTATCGATGATGTTGATGCGATGCTCGTCGAACTGCTTGTCCATGCCACTCCAGAAACAAGTGGTCGCTGCCGACGTAATCGTGATGCCGCGTTCCTGCTCCTGCTCCATCCAGTCCATGACCGCTGCGCCGTCATGTACCTCGCCTATCTTGTGGGAGACACCCGTATAGAAAAGCACACGCTCGGTCGTCGTGGTCTTGCCCGCGTCAATATGGGCCATGATGCCAATATTGCGATAGCGTTCGATGGGTGTTGTGCGGGCCACGACAAGATCCTGCTAATAATAGTGAACACGGCTCAGTCAGCTAAACCGGCCTACCACCTGTAATGCGAAAACGCCTTGTTGGCTTCCGCCATGCGGTGCGTGTCTTCTTTCTTTTTGACGGCCGTGCCGCGATTATCCGCGGCGTCCATCAGTTCATGTGCAAGGCGATGCGCCATCGACTTCTCCCCACGCTTACGCGCAGCGTCGATAACCCAGCGCATTGCCAGCGTCTGGCGGCGGGCTGGGCGAACTTCGACGGGCACCTGATATGTGGCGCCACCTACGCGACGTGACTTCACCTCCACCACAGGCTTGACGTTTTCGAGCGCCCGTTTGCCTCTCGGCGATACGATCGAGCGCGCCATAGATGATGCGCTCAGCGACGGACTTCTTGCCGTCATTCATGATCATATTCATGAATTTGGCGAGTAGGTCACTGCTGTACTTCGGGTCGGGCAGAATCGTTCGTTTCGGTGCCTGTGATCGTCTGGACATTTTTCGGTCTCTTTATGCACACGGCCGCAGCCGCGCTTGTGCTTATCTATGACTTCAGTTGTTTCATAAAATGGTTACGGTTTCGACGGTGCTCATTATGACTTCGGGCGCTTGGTTCCGTATTTGGAGCGGCCTTGTCTGCGATCAGAAACGCCGGCGCAATCGAGCGTGCCGCGCACGGTGTGATAACGCACACCCGGCAGATCCTTGACTCGACCACCGCGAATCAGTACCACAGAGTGCTCTTGCAGGTTATGGCCTTCACCACCGATGTAGGACGTAACTTCAAAACCATTCGTCAACCGTACTCGAGCGACCTTGCGCATAGCCGAGTTGGGCTTCTTCGGTGTCGTTGTATACACACGGGTGCAAACACCACGTTTTTGCGGACTGGCTTCCAACGCCGGCACCGTGCTTTTGGCGGGCTTGGTCGCGCGTGGCTTGCGTACTAGCTGATTCACTGTGGCCATAGGGCTCTCATTTATTTGGTTAATCCAATACACCGTGCGCCTGAAAAAAACGCGCACACCCGAACGCCGAGCCTCATACGGCTCAGGTGTCGGGTAGTGGGGCAAAGCTGCAAGTGATTGAATCAACTGCGCTTTTAATGCTGTCGAACCCCCTGGCTCTCCCGCATTCGCCCCGAAAAATCAGGGCCCGCTTTGGGCGGGCCCCGGGGTTAAGGCCGGGCATTGTAGGGACGCCTGCGGCAAGCTGTCAAGCATCCTCTGGCCCTTGTTTTACGACGTTGTCGTCGCCTCCTCGGCGCCTTCCGACGCTGCCTCGGCATCAGTGGCCGCAGCGGTCTCGTCTACCGCCTCTTCGGCAGCGTCCGCCGCGGCTGCTTCTCCGGCTACCATGGCTTCTGCCCTCGCAACCTCGTCAAGTTCCTTTAATTGATCGGCAAGATCCTGCTCGCGCGTGCGCCGGCGCTCGGCGTGATGCGCAAAACCGGTGCCGGCCGGAATCAGGCGACCCACGATAACGTTTTCCTTGAGACCGCGAAGATCGTCCCGCAGACCACGAACTGCAGCCTCGGTAAGAACGCGCGTCGTCTCCTGGAATGATGCGGCCGAGATAAACGACTCTGTGGCCAAAGACGCCTTTGTGATGCCCAGCAATATCGGGTCGATCGTTATCGGCTCCTTGCCCTGCGCCTCGAGCTGCTCGACTTCCTCGAAGTAGCGCGCTTTGTCGATTTGCTCGCCCCTGAGATAGTTGCTTTCGCCCGGCGTGGCGACGATTACCTTGCGCAGCATCTGACGAATGATCACCTCGATGTGCTTGTCGTTGATCTTCACGCCCTGCAACCGATAAACGTCCTGTATTTCACGAACCTCAACGCCCTGCAGTCGCAATATGTCGTGCGGATTCGGTTCGCCGTCGGCGATCGTTTCGCCCTTGACGACCTGCTCACCCTCGAACACGTTGAGGTGACGCCACTTCGGAATCAGCTCCTCATGACTCTCGCCGGACTCGTCAGTGATAACGAGACGGCGCTTGCCCTTGGTTTCCTTGCCGAAGCTGACCGTTCCGGTGTGTTCGGCCATGATCGCCGGCTCTTTGGGCTTTCTCGCTTCAAACAGGTCGGCAACGCGTGGCAGACCGCCCGTGATATCGCGAGTTTTCGACGATTCTTGTGGAATGCGTGCAATGACGTCACCAACGGCCACTTTCGCCCCGTCGCTCATGCTGATGATCGCGCCTGCCGGCAGCGCGTAAACCGCCGGAATCTCGGTGTTGGCAAAGAAGATGTCCTCGTCCTTGTCGTCAACGAGTCGTGCAACCGGTCGCAGGTCCTTGCCTGTGCCGCCACGGCTCTTCGGATCGAGCACGACGATGCTCGTCAGGCCCGTGAACTCGTCAATCTGCTCGGTTACGGTCACGCCGTCGACAAAGTCCTCGAACTTCAGCTTGCCCGCCACTTCGGTGACAACCGGGTGCGTATGCGGATCCCAGGTCGCAACGACCTGGCCCTGCTTCACGTCAGCCCCGTCAGCGATCGTAATTGTGGCTCCATAAGGCACTTTGTAACGCTCACGCTCGCGACCCATCTCGTTGATGACCGAGATTTCGCCCGAACGCGATACCGCGACGAGATAGCCTTTGTGGTGTGCGACGGTTTTGATGTTGTTGAGCTTGGCGATGCCGTTCGACTTGATTTCAATGTTATTGACCGCGGCAGAACGCGATGCTGCACCGCCAATATGGAAGGTGCGCATCGTCAGCTGCGTGCCGGGCTCACCGATCGACTGCGCCGCAATCACACCGACCGCTTCGCCGATGTTGATACGGTGACCGCGTGCAAGGTCGCGACCATAACATTGTGAACAGACCCCGTACCGCACTTCACAGGTAATCGGCGAACGAACCAGAACGTGGTCAATTGACAGATCCTCGAGTTGTGCGACAGTTTCTTCGTCGAGCATCGTACCCGCGTCGAATGCGACCTTGTCGGTGCCCGGAATCAGCACGGCATCAGCCAGAACGCGACCCAAAACTCGCTCTCTGAGCGGCTCGACAACGTCGCCACCTTCTACCAGTGGCGACATGGCGACACCGTTCTTCGTCTCGCAATCAACTTCCGTTACGACCAGGTCCTGCGCAACGTCGACGAGTCGACGCGTCAGGTAGCCTGAGTTAGCCGTCTTCAATGCCGTATCAGCCAGCCCCTTACGCGCGCCGTGAGTCGAAATGAAGTACTGCAGCACGTCGAGACCTTCGCGGAAATTCGCCGTAATAGGAGTCTCGATGATCGAGCCGTCGGGCTTGGCCATCAGGCCTCGCATGCCGGCCAGCTGTCTGATCTGCGCCGCCGAACCACGAGCGCCCGAGTCAGCCATCATGTAAATCGAGTTAAACGACTCCTGTTCAACAAACTTGCCGCCAGAGTCCTTGACCGATTCGCTGCCGAGCTTGTCCATCATCGCTTTAGCGACCTGGTCGTTAGTACGTGACCAGATATCGACGACCTTGTTGTAACGTTCGCCGTCGGTTACCAGACCCGATGCGTACTGGTCCTGAATCTCCTTCACTTCGGATTCAGCGACTGACAGTATCTCCTCTTTGTTTTCGGGAACCACCATGTCGTTCACGCCGATCGAGATGCCGGCCATCGTCGCAAGACGGAATCCCGTGTACATCAGGCGGTCAGCGAAAACGACGGTTTTCTTGAGGCCGAGGTTTCGATAACAGGCGTTAATCGTATTCGAGATCGCCTTTTTCGTCATCGCCCGGTTGACCAACGCGAAGTCGAGGCCATCCGGAAGAATCTCGGACAGCAAAGCCCGCCCGACGGTCGTGTCGACAAGCTTTTCGACCGCGACGGGCTCTTCGCCTTCCTCTTCGACCTCGGACGTCTGGACCCGAATCCTGACCCGGGCTTGCAGCGCCGCGGCGCCACTTTCATAAGCCCGACGGGCCTCGTCGATGTCCGCGAACATCATGCCCTCGCCTTTCGCGTTTATGCGCGTACGCGTCATGTAATACAGCCCGAGGACAACGTCCTGCGACGGCACGATGATCGGATCGCCGTTGGCAGGCGACAAAATGTTATTGGACGACATCATCAGCGCGCGTGATTCGAGCTGAGCCTCGATCGAGAGCGGCACGTGCACGGCCATCTGGTCACCGTCGAAGTCAGCATTGAACGCTGTACAGACGAGCGGGTGCAGCTGGATCGCCTTGCCTTCGATCAGAACCGGCTCGAACGCCTGAATACCCAGGCGGTGCAGTGTCGGCGCACGATTAAGAAGTACCGGGTGTTCACGAATCACCTCTTCGAGAATGTCCCAGACCTCGGCACCTTCACGCTCGACGAGGCGCTTGGCCGCCTTGATCGTCGTTGCCTCACCGCGCAGCTGCAGCTTCGAGAATATGAACGGCTTGAACAGTTCGAGCGCCATCTTTTTCGGCAGGCCACACTGGTGCAGTTTGAGCGTCGGTCCAACCACGATAACAGAGCGACCAGAGTAGTCGACGCGCTTGCCGAGAAGATTCTGCCGGAAACGGCCCTGCTTGCCCTTGATCATGTCGGCCAGCGATTTCAGCGGACGTTTGTTCGTGCCCGTTATCGCACGGCCGCGGCGACCATTATCGAGCAATGCATCGACCGATTCCTGCAGCATGCGCTTCTCGTTGCGCACAATGATGTCGGGCGCATTGAGTTCGAGCAGACGGCGCAGGCGGTTGTTTCGATTGATGACGCGACGATAAAGATCGTTCAAATCCGATGTCGCGAAACGGCCGCCATCGAGCGGTACGAGCGGACGCAGATCCGGCGGCAATACGGGCAGGACCGTGAGCACCATCCATTCGGGCTTGTTGCCCGATTCGACGAATGACTCGATCAGCTTCAGGCGTTTCGACAGCCGCTTGATCTTGGTTTCGGAACGCGTCGCACCCATGTCTTCACGAACCTGCAGAATTTCGCGCTGCAGATCGATTGTCATGAGCATCTCGCGAACGGCTTCGGCGCCCATACGAGCATCGAATTCGTCACCGTATTGTTCCAATGCGTCGAGATACATTTCGTCGGTCAGCAGCTGACCGCGCTCCAGTTCGGTCATACCGGGCTCGACAACTACGAATGCTTCGAAGTAAAGCACCCGCTCGATTTCGCGCAGCGTCATGTCGAGCATGAGGCCTATACGAGACGGCAGTGATTTCAGGAACCATATGTGCGCAACCGGGCTCGCAAGCTCGATGTGTGCCATGCGCTCACGGCGGACCTTGGTCTGCGTGACTTCAACGCCACACTTTTCACACACGACGCCGCGATGCTTCAGGCGCTTGTACTTGCCACAAAGACACTCGTAGTCCTTCACGGGACCGAAGATCTTTGCGCAAAACAGGCCGTCGCGCTCGGGCTTGAATGTGCGGTAGTTGATCGTTTCAGGCTTCTTGACTTCGCCGAACGACCAGGAGCGCACCATATCCGGGGACGCCAGACCGATGCGAATGGCCTCAAAATCGTCAACCGGATTCTGGTATTTGAAAAGCTTTAAGAGATCTTTCATTAGTCTGTCTCCAGCTCAATGTTGATTCCCAGAGATCGAATCTCCTTGACCAGAACATTGAACGATTCCGGCATGCCGGCATCCATTTCATGTTCGCCGTCGACGATGTTCTTGTACATCTTGGTCCGACCCTGCACATCGTCCGACTTGACCGTCAGCATTTCCTGCAAGGTGTACGCGGCGCCGTAAGCCTCGAGCGCCCAGACCTCCATCTCCCCGAAGCGCTGGCCGCCGAACTGCGCTTTACCGCCGAGCGGCTGCTGCGTAACCAGGCTGTAAGGTCCGGTCGAGCGCGCATGCATCTTGTCGTCCACGAGATGATTGAGCTTCAGCATGTACATGTAACCGACGGTGACGTCGCGATCGAACTCCTCACCGGTGCGGCCGTCACTCAGCCTAGACTGACCCGAAGTCGCCAGACCGGCGAGCTCGAGCATGCCTTTGATCTCGGCTTCGGCGGCACCGTCAAAGACGGGCGTTGCGGTCGGCACGCCGTTTGTCAGGTTTCCGGCAAGCTCGACGACCTCTGCGTCGTTCAGGGACCTGATGTCCTCGATACGGCCGCCGGTCTTGTTGTAGACCTTTTCAAGAAACTGCCGAATCTTGGTGATCGATTCCTGCGCCTTGAGCATGCTGTCGATCTTGTCGCCGAGCCCCTTCGCCGCCCAGCCGAGATGCGTCTCGAGCACCTGACCGACGTTCATTCGAGACGGTACGCCGAGTGGATTCAATACGATATCCACGGGCGTGCCATCTTCGAGGTACGGCATATCTTCGACTGGCACGATCGTCGAGATCACACCCTTGTTACCGTGGCGGCCAGCCATTTTGTCGCCTGGCTGAATCCTGCGCTTAACTGCCAGATACACCTTCACCATTTTCAGGACGCCAGGTGCCAGGTCGTCACCGGCCGTGATTTTCGCTTTCTTCTCTTCGAAGCGGCGATCAAACTCTTCGCGCTGTGCGTTGAGACGCTCGAACGCCTTCTGCAACTGCTCGTTCGCATCATCGTTCTTCAGACGAATCTCGAACCACTGCTCGCGCGGCACCTCTTCGAGGTACCCTTTCGTAATCTTCGATCCCGATTTGAGTTTGTTCGGACCGCCCTGCGCCATCTTGTTGATAAGCATGCGCTCGACACGCTCGTAAATGTCTTCCTCGAGAATTCGCAGCGTGTCGTCGAGGTCCTTACGGACACTCTCGAGCTCCGCTTTCTCGATCGACAAGGCGCGCAGGTCCTTCTCGACGCCGTCACGCGTGAAGACGCGCACGTCGATGACCGTACCGTCCATTCCGGGCGGCACGCGCAGCGACGTGTCTTTGACGTCGGACGCTTTCTCTCCGAAGATCGCTCTCAGCAGTTTCTCTTCGGGCGTAAGCTGAGTTTCGCCTTTGGGCGTCACCTTGCCCACAAGAATGTC
>CAMYMP010000112.1 GCA_947259435.1 uncultured Woeseiaceae bacterium | reverse complement strand
GATCCGGACAGCAGGCGCCGATCCTTGATGCCGGCGATGAACCAGCCGTCTCCCGCAGCCTCGATCACGCGCGGCGGTGTCGGGAAAGGTATCTCGAGACTGTCGGCAGCCGGCACCGGACCTCTCAGGCGGATCGTATGACGTCCGGCTGCCAGCCGCACCCATAAGGACTGATCATAGCCACGAATCACCTGAGCGGCCGCCGAGCCATTCATGAGTAAGACAGCCGGCCGCCAGCCCTGATCGGACCCCGGAAGCGGCACCGCAACATCGGCAAGCGCGTGCACGATCAGATCCATGCTGACGCCGTCCTCGCTGACATCGACGTCCGCAACAACCAGTTCCGCGCATCGGGGCGCACACTGCGGCGGCTGCAGCAGCCGGTTCTGCAGTTCGCGCAGCAGGTCGGGATGTGGCGTCTCGGCCTCGGCGATCGGGCTGACGGCCATGAGCAGCATCAGCAGTCCGACCGCGAAAAAGCCGCCGGTCCTGGACGCGCCCAGCTTCAGGCCGCCCGGCCACCGCAGCTGCCCTTTAAGGACCTCCGCGGCCAGCACGCCCGTGAAACGCAGTAACAGCAACACCAGCAGAAAGCGCAGCACGGTAACGGCCCAGCGCGGCAGGATTAGGAGCCGCAGCGATTGCTCGGCATCCACGGGGCCGCTCCAGTCGAGCCGATACGAATTCCAGCGCCACGACGGAATGCCCGGGCCAGCCTGTACGATTGCGTTCGGCGCGTAGCGGGCATAGCTCAGCGCGGCTTTGTGTCCCGATACAACAACCTCCTCGAGCGACATGACCTCGCTGGGTGCTGCTCGCTTTGCGCGAACCTCGCTACGCACGAGTCCGTCAGCCTCCATGTCCACGCCGAGGGCGCCGGACTCCGGCACAAGCCCGGTGCCGGGTACGTCCATGGCCGGAGACGGCAAGGGCCCCACGCCATACTGTGGTTCGAGCTGTGGGTAGATCGCTATGCGAAGCTGGCTCGCGATGAATGGCACGAGCGCAAGCACGAGCGCTACGGCGCTCACAGCCTGGTAAGCGCGCACGGATTGTCGCAGCCGGCCTGCCGGGGCGACGCGCAGCAGGGCGATCGCCACGAGTAGATTGAGCCACAACCACGCCGGTGCGTTGAGTTCGTGAAAGCTCAGAACGAGCGCGGAAAGCGCAATGATTCCGGCCGTGCGGCCGAACAGGCGCCACGCGCCGATCGTGATGATCAGGACGAGGAAAAAGTCGAGCAGCTGCCAGCGGCTGACCCAGCTTGCGGGCGCTTTGTCGGCTCCGGGAGCAGCCAGCAGCTTGTGGCCTGGCGGCAAGTGCAGCACGGTCGACACGTCTGCAAATCGTGTATCCCATCCGGTGACGGGCGTCGGCTCACGTGTGTCGGCGCGCCCGATCGCGCCCAGATCGACCGCGTTGCGGCGCAGCTCGACGCCGGTCTGTCCGTCCTGTTGTCCTTTTGTGATCAACAGGTTCTCTCCGCCTTCCGTCGCGCTCAGCAGCGCAAACGGGGCCGCCATGTCGAGACGCCAGCCCGTGCGCATCTTGCCGCCGATTTTGTCGCTGACGACGAAGCCGTCGCCGTCGAAGTCGAGCCACATGTCACGCCGCAGGTACAGCTCATTGTCTGCCGCTACGGCGCCGCGACTGCGCTCCGTAATTTCAAGTGTCTGTCCCGCCTCGATGCGGAACGCAGGCAGTTGCTGCCAGTTCCCGGGCACCTGCACTTGCTGCGGATCGATCGGTGGCAGGCCCTCTGCTGCGGTCACGCGCAGGCGGTCGTTCGACCGGTAGCTCCAGATCTCGCTGTCCGGCAGGTTGATCTCCGCCGCAGGTAGCGTCACGCGGTTGAGCACATCGGGCCCGCGCGCGGTCAGTGAAATCATCCACTGTCCGGGCCGGACCTGCACACGCAGCTTGCCATCGGGCTCGAGCCGCGCCGGAAGCTGGCTGTCGATCGAAAGCGGGACAAAGCCATCGGGCAATACCGGTCCAAACAGCTCCTCGCGAACACCGCCGGACACGTTGATTCGTATGCTCGTCGTCAGTCGGGTCGGCACATCATCCGCAACGAGACGATAGACATCTGCCGTTATCGAATCGCGAGACTCCACATCGCGTTTCTTTTCGCCCAGAAACACGCCGCCGCCCGTGAACTCCGGACGCGCGACCGGGTTGCCACTGATGGACAGACGGACGAGCCCGCTTTGCACCGGAATCCGCAGCACGCCCGGGCGTTCGTCCCACTCGAAGCTGCCTGCCAACCGGTAGCTTCCCGTACCCAGGAAAACGCTCGGTACCCCATGATGCAGGACGACCTCGATCGAACGGCCGTTCGACGTAACCCGAGACGGCCAATACGAAACATCGCCGGGTAATGACACCCACTGCTCATCTGTATAGACGGTCCAATCCTGAGTGAACTGTGCGGAACCCGAATCAACCTCGAGCTCGAGCGAGCCCGGCCACGCACAGACGAACTCGGCTTCGTTGGTAGCACTGCGATTGAAAAAGAATGGACAGCTGCGGTATTCCTGGCCATCGAGCACCCACTCCTGCCAACCCTGCAGCTGTTCCGGTACGTAAATGTCCGCAGCCATGACCGCAGCGGGCGACAACAGCGCGATAATAACCAGTCTGAGTAATCTGGACATTGAGCCTCCCCAGCCTCTTGGCATGCAACACTATACTGTAAACGCGGCCTTGCTCCGCTCAGGGTCGATCAGGTACTCAATAATGCGGCGGCCGCTCGTCCTGCGACCCGTCACCAGGGAACGCCTCGCCGATGGTGCGAACCTTGTCGACCAGCGCAGCATACATCTCCTCGAGTTTCATGATTTTGGCCTGCTGATCGGTGATGACATCGTTCAGTTCGATTAGCAGCTGATCCTGATGCGTCAGTTTCGATTCGATATCGACCAGTCTTTCCTCGCTCATGATAGCCTCTCGTTTCCAAGATTTGGGGTCAGACCGCGCTTTAGCAAATGCGTATCAGGTGCAGTCCGAACCCAATGATCGCCTGACAGGCGCGCTCCTACAACAAACTTATGTCACTACTACGTTTCGATGAAGTCACCCTGGAATTCGGCGATCAGAAGATCCTGACCGAAGCCGAACTCGCAATCGAACCAGGCGAGCGTATCTGTCTTATCGGTCGCAACGGCGCCGGGAAATCGACAACCCTGAAGCTCATCACAGGCGCGATCGAAGCCGATCGCGGCGAGATCGTGCGCGGCGCCAGTCTGATTATCAGCCAACTCGAACAGACCTTACCCGAGGCACTCGACCAGCCGGTTCACGATGTTGTGCGCTCCGGCCTGACGGAAATCGACGGACTGCTCGCTACATATGCCGCACAGTCGAAGCTCGAGCTCGACAAACATGCACTCAAAGAACTCGAGGCGCTGCACGCGAAGATCGATGCGCACGATGGCTGGCACATCGAACAACGAGTCGAAGAGACCATCACGGATCTGGGCCTCCCGGCGGAAAAGAAGATGAACGAGCTTTCGGGCGGCTGGCGACGGCGCGTCGCTCTCGCCCGGGCGCTCGTGCAAAAGCCGGACCTGCTGCTGCTCGATGAGCCTACCAACCACCTCGACATCGCGACGATCAAATGGCTCGAAGACAGAGTCTATTCGTACCCGGGCGCCGTGTTGTACATCACGCACGACCGTGCATTCCTGCAGCGACTGGCCACGCGAATCGTCGAGATTGACCGTGGCAAGCTGACGAGCTGGCCAGGCGACTTCGATAACTACCTGGTTCGCAAAGAGAAAGCGCTCGAGGACGAACAAACGGCGAACGCAAAGTTCGACAAGAAACTCGGGCAGGAAGAAGAGTGGATTCGCCAAGGCATAAAGGCACGGCGCACGCGCAACGAGGGCCGTGCGCGCGCGCTTGTCGAGATGCGCGAAAAACGCGCCGGGCGAGTCAAGCCAGACGGGCAGGCGCGTATCCATATCGAAGAAGCCGAGCAGTCAGGGCGCAAAGTCATTCGTGCGCGCAATGTCAGTTATCGCTACGATGATGAGCCGTTGATCGATAACTTCTCGGTCAAGATCATGCGTGGCGACCGCATTGGCCTGATTGGCAATAACGGTGTCGGCAAGACCACGCTGTTGCGTCTGCTTTTGGGTGAACTTGAGCCGCAATCGGGGACCGTGAAACACGGCACGAATCTGGAAGTCGGTTATTTTGATCAGCTGCGACAGACGCTCGATCTCGAAAAATCCGTGGCTTACAACGTTGGCGATGGCCGCACACACATCAGGCTCAACGGCAAGGACCGCCACATTATTGGCTATCTCAAGGGATTTCTGTTCGGCCCTAAGCGCGCGATGATGCCCGTCAAGGCGCTGTCGGGCGGCGAGCGCAATCGCGTTATCCTTGCGAAGTTGTTTACTCGGCCCGCGAACCTGCTCGTTCTCGACGAGCCGACCAACGATCTCGACATTGAAACCCTCGAAGTCCTCGAACAAAAATTGTGTGATTTCACGGGCACGCTGATCGTCGTCAGCCATGATCGCGAGTTCCTCGACAACGTCGTGACGAGCACGATCGTTTTTGAGAAAGACGGCCGAATCCAGGAGTACGTCGGCGGCTACAGCGACTGGCTGCGCCAGGGTCGCCAGCTTGCCGAAACGGACCGCCCCTACCAGGCGTTTGCGCGCAAGCGGGCAGAAGCCGAGCGTCGCCGGCAGAGAAAGCCCACCAAACTCAGTTATAAGGACCAGCGCGAACTCGATGAGCTGCCGGCCGAGATCGAGGCCATCGAGACCTCGATCGCGGAACTGCAGCAAGCTGTATCAGACCCCGGGTTTTTTTCGCAGGATCACACGATCGTTCAGGAACGCCTGCAGGAACTGGCTGACAACGAAGCGCTCCTCGAACGGCGCATGGCGCGCTGGAGCGACCTCGAAAATCTGCAAACGCGGCTCAACTCATAGTAATTGCAACAGCAGGGCGACGAGGCATAGCCAGCTGACCGCAAAACTCAGTGTGCGCACCCAGGGTATGCCGGCTCCGTATACGATGTAGTGAACAACCCGGGCCCAGAAATAGACCTGGCATGCCAGCACCGTGGTCTCAGTGCTGATG
>CAMYMP010000111.1 GCA_947259435.1 uncultured Woeseiaceae bacterium | reverse complement strand
GCTCGAATCCCAGTATGCCGTCCGACAGAAAATCGCCCGGCGGAGCAAAAAGGCTGCCCGAGCGCGAGAAGAACAGGCCAAATCGAATCCCGTCGACCCTAGGTCGAATCTCTAGACAATTCGAGCATCCGCTTCATCAGCTTCTCGCCACGGCAAGGCGCAATAATCTCGCGCTCGACGCGCCGCGGGTCAACCAGTATTGCAAAGAATTCATCAACGTACTTCAATGACTTCGCTTTGTTACCTGCGTCGAGTTCTGCCGAATTCTCGAATAATGCAATTATCTCTTCACGCTTGGACCGCACGTGCGCTATGGCATCGTCGAGAATCTCACGCGGTTGACAAAGCCCATTGAAATAGCGATCGCGCACGTCTCTGACGGGGACCTGACGCGGCGGCGCCGCGTATTCTGCGTTGACCAGACCTGACATATCGAAATCAAAGGGTACCGGAATACGTCCGGTCATCGAATCGGCAAGTCCCAGAACTTGTACGTTGTGACAGCAATCCTGATTGCGCGACCCCTGCAGCACCGAGTAATCGTTGTTCGCAATCAGGAATTGCGCCAGCTGCACCAATGCCGTTTTCGGATGGTCTAGCTCGGTATACCCGACCGATGGCAAATATAGCCTCTCGAGACCAAGACGTTCCGCCAGATCGGCGTCATCCTCAATGACGAAAACCAGGTCTGTCCACGAGTCCAGCTTCTCGTCGCTGTCGACATAGCTGAGCCGCATCAATCGCGTCTTGAAGCTGTGTTCGGTTATTATTTCAACCGCTTTGTAGGCCAGGTACTCGAGCACGACATACTGCCGGTATTTTTCTTTGTCCTTGCACGGCGCAACCACCTTGAGTTTGTTCTGGCCGGCAAACAAAGTGCCCCTGACCTGTTTCTTCTTGAAATTCAGCTGCAGCGGCGGAAATTGACAATACTCGCGGCGAAAGTGCCCGCGCGTGCGTATGGACACATCCAGCCGCCTTGTCTCACCATCGACGCCGACGTATGTCCACTGACCGGGCAGGTAGAGACGCACGTCCTGATGCCTCTGCGCATACGCCTGAGTAATTGGCGCCGTCAAGACGGCCTTGAGCACTTCTTCCGTTTGAAATATCGGATGTGGCTCGGCGGCGTCCGCGATTCCAGTGGATGTAAGTGCGATCAGCACAGTGCGGAACAATCCGATTCTCACAAGCCAATACCGCCTATAAATGATTGCATGTCTTTGTTTATACGTGACATGACCCGAATTGTTATACGAGGTAACCGAGAGTCACGGCCTTAATAAAAGTCGTTTGAGCACTATGGCAAAGACCAGTGCCACGGCGGCCATGCACATGACCATTACCGCACCGGCCGGCAGGTCGGCGCGCAGTGTCAGCATGAGGCCAATCAGGCAGCCAGCGATACCAACGGCATAACCGCTTGCGATTCGCAATCCTCGACGCTCTATACGCCTCGTCGCGAGCGCGGGGATGATCAGAGATGCAAAGACCATGTATATGCCCACCAGCTGCACAGATACCGTGACCGCGAATGCAAAGATTCCGTAAAAGCCGAATCCACCAAGATGATTGCGAATCCAGTACCAGGCAATCAGTATCGACGCAGTTGCAATCCCGGCAGTTATCAACTGCTCATCGTTGACCCACAGCACCTGACCTACGAGCAGTTCCTTTAAATGTTCGCCGCCGTGCGGATTTCCGGCCAGCAAGAGGATTCCGATGGTGGCAGCCAGCACAAAGGCCACACCAATCAGAGCCTCCTGAATTTCCGGAAAGCGTTTGTCCGTCTGATGCAGAATGAAGGCGGCCGCGAGTGCGGCACTGATCGCTGAGATTTGTACCATCCAGCCTTCTGCTTCCCATCCCATAGCATCTGCAGCAATTACGCCCAGGCCGGCGACCTGTGCAATAGCCAGATCAATAAAAATTATGCCGCGACGCAACACCTCAGTGCCGAGAGGCACGTGGGTACTCAATACCAGCAGACTGGCAAAAAACGCCGGAACGATAATATTCAGTTCCGAAACCGTCACCGAGCCAGTTCCAGCAGCATGGTGATCGATTCGTCGAACAAGGAATACAGGTCGGTTACTTTGTCTGCACCGTTCACTGTATACGGGAGCTTTATTTCTGGAATCTCGAGTCGTGACGACAACCATCGTGATGGTTTCTCGTTCACATACGGTGTGCGAATGATAGCGGCAGGTGGATTCGGCGATAGCTGTTCGAGCAGCGCAGCAAGGTAGGCTCCGCTGGCGGGTATACCCGGTTTCGGTTCGAGCGTTGCAACGATGTCGATGTCGAGCCAGGCGGCGAAGTAGCTGAAACTGCGATGATTGGAAACAAGGCGAAGCCCGGCAAGCGGTCCTGCTCGCTGCTCCCATGCATCGATGGCCTGATTCCACCGATGTTGAAAATCAGCCTGCCGTGTCTCATAGTACGCCGCGTTCGCGGGATCCAAATCAATCAACCGCTGTGCCAGAGCAACGCTGATTCGGCGGATGTTTCTCGGATCAAGATGAACGTGCGGGTTACCCTGCGGATGGATATCCCCCTGCGACCGATCGACGAGCTTCGGTATCTCGAGCTTTCGAACATAGTCGGCCGCCATGAAATTGCCCGGATTGCCTGGCTGTATGCCCGGATTGCCGGCACGCCGCAGCAACAGCGGCAGCCAACCGATCTCCAGGTCGGCACCCGTGCATATCACCATGTCCGCCGAGCGAACGGCCGCAATCAGACTCGGTTTAGCCTGCAGGCGATGCGGATCCTGAAACGCGCTGGTTGCGACCGCTATCGTCGCCTTATCGCCGGCCAGTTCCTGAACCAGCGAAGCCCATTCCGGCTCACAAGCGAATACTTCGACGGCAGTCGCCGACAGTGGCATGAGCAGGAGTGGAACCAGGGCGGCGATGATTTTCACTACAACGCCTCCTAGAATGCGTGGGCGCCGTGGGCGCCGATGCTCATGATGTACTGCAGGAACCATTGCTGATCGCTCGCGCTAAGCACATGGTCGTTGGTGTATTGCAGGCGCAGACGGCTGAACTCGCTTGGTGACCAGTCAAGCATCAGGCTGTCACGGCTCGAACGGCGTCCAGGATCCTCCAGCTCGGTGCCGGCGAGCAACGGCCCGTTATCCGTGTCTACGGCGTCATGCCGCAGTCCGACGCGCCATCGCGGCGCAAACTGCCATACGCTCTGCAGATACCACCCCGTCTGATCGCCGTCATAAGCTATGCCATCGAAGATGCCGGTCTCATCCCGCCTGAAATACTCTCCCTGTAATTTGAAGTTCCTCGTCGCCGAATTTCCATTCGGTGCCCATTTCCAGACAAAGTCAAGAATAGCCAGATTGCTGTCGCCGCTAAACGTCGCCGTTTCGCCACTCTCGATCACATCAGCACTTAACCATGCGAGACCTGCTTGCCAACTGTTGCTGGCGCCAACATCACCACCGATTTTTGCGAACAGCGTATGCGCGCCCGGGGAGGATTCGGCATTGCTGGTTGCCGGAAAACTACTGCCCCAGTTAAGCTCACTGCCGAGTTCGAGCAGCAGTGGCGTTGGCGCGATCCACCGGACTTGAACACCATCAACGCGATACTGCCCGCCAAAAAATGCCTGATAGGGTAACGGCCGGTCCGCGAAGTCATCGGTGTGCCGATGAACCTGGTTCAGATAACCGGCTGCGGATAAGAAGCGACCACCCGTCGCGCTTAACCCTGACGGCAGCCCGGTTGTTTGCAACCAGGCTTCCTCGAGTTCGACTTCCACTTCGCCGCCCTCGTCGGCCAGCGCAAACGTTAGATTGCCGAAAAACCTGTTATCGACATTCGCTTTCAGATTTACTTCTGCTTCGCCAAGGCTAAAGCCTGACTCGCCTGTGCCAATCTCGCCCGCCGGCAAAAAGCCCGGAATTTCTTCCCATGTCTGATCGACACTCGCATAGCGCCCGTAAAGCACCGCGCCAACCGAGGGGTTGAAGGTATTCGCTGCTGCCGCTCCGGACGTCTGGTCGATCGCGGTCTGTTCAGCGATCTCGAATGCTTCACTTGCGTCGCGTTTTGCGCCGCTCGCCAATTGCTCAGTACGCGCGAGCCTGGCTTCCAGATCGCTGATACGCTTTTCGTAATTCTGCCGAGTCTGATCGAGCAGCGCCCGAAGCTCGTCCACTTCGGCTGCGAGGTCATCAGCATACAGCGCCGGAGAATAACCACCGGCAATGATGAGTAAGGCGATTACTGACTTGATTTTCATTTTGATTCACTCTGTTTACTGCCTGCACGCTACACATGCTGGCTGTCAGGAAACGACAACAGGTCTCTAACCTGCGCAATTGGTTCCGTCCGTTACATTGTCGTTCAGGAAGAACTCAGAGTGATTTCGGCGGACCGCGCTGCCGGACCGTCAGCGCGCATACAACACTGCCCGGCAGGCAACTGCCAACGTCGTGACGCAAGATCAGTGGCTTGATCTCCTGCATGACACCACTATCAATGCAGGCGGCAGACAGTTGACTGGACGTCACACAAGATGCACAGCTTGCATCTTGAGGCGTACCGAACTCATGTTTGTAGGTATGCGAAATTGCACTGGTCTGCGCCGTGATCAGCAGCACGATCAAGACTGCGTTGACAACACGCCATGTGTTTCCAGAATGCTTGCGCATGCGCGAAACTATATCCCGAAGTACCGCAGAACCAAAGTTTTCGACCCTGCAGCCACGAATCGGTTCAGCGTCTATTGTGCCTGCTTCGCGAGCGTCGCGGCGGCGGCTTCCAGATCCTGTTCCGTATCGACGCCGGCGCCCGGCCTTTCGGACGGAACCGCCACCCGGATTGTCATACCAAGTGACAGCGCCCGCAGCTGCTCGAGCTGCTCGCATACCTCGAGTTGCGACGGCTCGGCTGCGACGAGACGTCGCAGAACGCCACAGCGATACGCGTAGATTCCATGATGCTGCAGGGCAGCATGCTGCGCATCGGCCTGCTGCTCTTTTTCCCGCGCATGAAGAGCTGCACACTGGTCGATCAGAGCAGCGGGCATTGTGGGCTCGTCACCCTGCAAATTGACGACGATCGCATCGTCATCCCAGCCCATCAGGTCGCAGACTTCGGCGATTCTTTCGGTGCCTGACCTGTGTTGATCACTGGTCATGCAAACGCGCGCACCAAATCCTTCAGCGACTGCCGCGATACGCTTATCGTCGGTGGCAATGACGACCTCGCTTGCCCCACTTTCTGTACCGCGGTCGAATACGTGCTCTAGCATCGGCTTGCTGTTGATCTCACGCAGCGGTTTACCGGGCAACCGGGTCGAAGCGTAGCGCGACGGAATGACGACGACGAAACTGCTCACGCTGCCATCTCGCTGCGCAGGCGGGACTCTATTTGCTCGAGCCAGGGGCCGGCCAGAACAGGGTCGATTTCGAGGTCCACGGGTACAGTCCAGTATTTGTCCGAAGTGGTGCCTTGGAGTTTAACGGCATCTTTCTCGGTCATCAGTATCTCGAAGGCATCGCCATACCGCAGGTCTTTGATGTCGAGTTTCGCATGGTCAGGCAGTGCATGCTCGATGACCTGAATACCATGTGACCGCAGCATGTCGAAGAATCGCGTGGGATTGCCGATCGCGGCGACTCCATGCACGGTCGTACCGGAGAATCCCTGGATCGGTCGCGTCAGCGAGCCGTTGAGGCGGCAGACTTCCCGCGCGACCAGCTGAAAGCCGAGCGCATTCTGCTCGAATACTGTTGTCGCATCGGTCGGTGCACGCATGCGTCCGTTGATTAGCACCTGGTCGACCTTTCCAAGGCGATCGATAGTCTCCCTGAGAGGCCCGGCCGGAAGCAGCCGGCGATTGCCAAGTCCGCGCAAACCATCAATTACGCAAATCTCATAGTCCCGTTCGAGTCGATAGTGCTGCAGGCCGTCATCCGCAATGATCACGCTGACACCGTCGTCCACGAGCATCTGTACCGCACGGGTGCGATCTGCG
>CAMYMP010000110.1 GCA_947259435.1 uncultured Woeseiaceae bacterium | reverse complement strand
GGATTCGCGTAAAGCAATCCCGCCGCTTTACGGCGCTCTGTTGAAAAACGAGCAGGATGTACATCTTTTCGAGCAGCTCGTGTTTCTGGATCGCAGGGCGGGCTCGGGCCAGCGGTAAAGCGCCATGTTGATCCCGTTTTTTTATCTTCTGCGCGACGGCGGTATGAAAACGTCAATCACCGAGCTGCTGACGCTGCTGGAAGCCCTCGAGAGAGGGGTGGCGGGACAAAGCGTAGACGATTTTTACTACGTGTCACGCGCCTGCCTCGTCAAGGACGAGTCAAAACTCGATCTTTTCGACCGCATTTTCGCCGCCTATTTTGACGGGGTGGAGGACTCTTTCGCGGATCTCATGAACGACATACCCGATGAGTGGCTCAGACGGCAGGCCGAACTCATGCTGAGCGAAGAAGAGCGTGCGCAAATCGAAGCGCTGGGTGGATTCGAGGAATTGATGAAAGCCCTGCAGGAGCGACTCGAAGAACAGAAAGAGCGTCACGAAGGCGGCAACCGATGGATAGGCACAGCCGGTACGTCACCCTTCGGAGCCTACGGCTATAACCCGGAAGGTGTGCGGATCGGGCAGCAGGGATCGCGGAATCGCAGCGCCGTGAAGGTCTGGGATAAGCGCGAATACCGCAACCTGGATGACTCCGTCGAGCTGGGCACTCGAAACATCAAGATCGCGTTGCGGCGCCTCAGAAAATTCGCACGCGAGGGCGCGGCCGACCAGCTGGACCTTGAAGACACTATCGACAAGACAGCCCGCAACGCGGGCCTTCTTGATATTCGCATGGTTCCGGAGCGTCACAATGCGGTAAAAGTTCTGCTCTGCCTGGACATCGGTGGCTCGATGGATGACCACGTGCGCGTTTGTGAAGAGCTGTTCTCGGCGTCACGAAGCGAGTTCAAACATCTCGAGTATTTCTACTTTCACAACTTTATAAGAGCTGTTCTCGGCGTCACGAAGCGAGTTCAAACATCTCGAGTATTTCTACTTTCACAACTTTATCTACGAAAGCCTGTGGAAGGATAATCGCCGCCGCCATGCCGAGCGCATTCCAACCGTTGATATCACACACAAATACGGCGCCGATTACAAACTGATCTTTGTCGGTGATGCGACGATGAGTCCTTACGAAATCGTGTATTCAGGTGGTAGCGTTGAGCACTGGAATGAAGAGCCCGGAGCCGTGTGGATCAAGCGGCTGCTTAACACGTATCCCAAAGCGATCTGGATCAATCCGGAGCCGCGGAACCGCTGGGACTACACACCGTCAGTTAAATTGACGCGGGACCTGATGGACGATCGCATGTATCCACTAACGCTTGCCGGTCTCGACGCAGGGATGAAAGCGCTACACTGAGTCTGGCCCGGTTTGCTACAACTCGGAACTTGCTCCGAGTGCTTTCAAGTCCGCGAGTACCTGTTTCGAGTGCTTGTCGGGATCGACTTTTTCGTAATGCTTGGCAAGCGTACCGTCCGGACGTATCAGGAACGTCTGCCGTTTGGCTACCTTAATGCCGAGCATTCTGGTCTTGACGCCGTATGCGTCCGCTGCCTGGCCTTCAGTATCTGCAAGCAGCGGGAAGGGCAGGTTATGGTTCTCAGCAAACTTCTGATGGGACTCCACATCGTCAAGGCTCACGCCGAGGATCTGCGCGTTGATCTTTTTGAAGGCAAAAATATTGTCGCGAAACTCACAGGCTTCAGTGGTACACCCGGGCGTCTCGTCTTTCGGATAGAAGTACAGTACAACCCACTGATCACGATAGTCCTCGAGCGAATGCAGTTGGCCCGTCTGGTCCGGAAGCTCGAATTCGGGAGCGGGCTGGCCGACCGAAAATTGCCCGGACGCCGAGGCAGACCCGCCGAGCGACAGAAAAGACAATAAGATCAAAGATGTTAACTTCATCAAGGTACCTCTCCGGTCGCACACTATAATACGCTTTTGTCTTCATCGGGCGCAATTTGACAGATCGTTATGACATGAAGACTTCGGCTAGCGCAGATCACAAGACGGCCCTGGTCCTGCCGGGCGGTGGAGCACGCGGCGCGTTT
>CAMYMP010000109.1 GCA_947259435.1 uncultured Woeseiaceae bacterium | reverse complement strand
CTGCTTTAGCTCAGGATGGGCCGAAGTCGAACCAATTCTGGTGGCCTCAAAACTTAGACCTCAGTCCGCTCCGCGATCACGGTGTCCAGTCCAATCCAATGGGCGAAGACTTCAACTACGCTGAGGCGTTTGCAAGTCTCGACCTCGATGCCGTGAAAAAGGACATCGATACCCTGCTGAAAACGTCACAGGACTGGTGGCCGGCGGATTACGGTCACTACGGGCCGTTCATGATTCGTATGGCCTGGCACAGTGCAGGCACGTACCGAACGCTCGACGGCCGAGGCGGTGCGGGTGGCGGTCAGCAGCGCTTCGAGCCGCTTAACAGCTGGCCTGACAATGCCAATCTGGACAAGGCACGGCGGTTGCTGTGGCCGGTCAAGCAGAAGTACGGCCGCAATCTCTCCTGGGCAGATCTGATGGTCCTCGCGGGCAATGTCTCGCTGGAATCCATGGGCTTTAACACTTACGGTTTTGCCGGCGGGCGTGAGGACGACTGGGAGGCCGACCTGGTTTATTGGGGACCCGAGAACGAGTTTCTCGCCGACGAGCGCTACGAAGGCGACCGCAAGCTCAAGAAACCGCTCGCTGCCGTTCAAATGGGCCTGATCTACGTCAACCCGGAAGGTCCGAACGGTAACCCGGATCCGCTGTTGGCTGCCAAGGACATTCGCGAGACGTTCGGCCGCATGGCGATGAACGATGAGGAGACCGTTGCACTAATCGCCGGCGGACACACGTTTGGTAAAGCCCATGGCGCGGCCGCTCCGGCCGATTGCGTCGGTAGGGAGCCCGCAGCCGAAGGCATCGAAAAGCAGGGCTTCGGCTGGGAAAACAAGTGTGGCAGCGGCAACGCGGCCGACACGATCACGAGCGGTTTGGAAGGCGCATGGTCTTCCGCCCCGGCTGCCTTTACGATGCAATACCTGGACAACTTGTTTGCCTTTGAGTGGGTGCAGACGAAGAGCCCCGCAGGTGCCATCCAGTGGGTTCCCGATAGCGAGTTCGCATCAAGTATCGTGCCGGATGCTCACGATCCGACGAAGCGGCATGCGCCGATCATGTTCACGACGGATCTTTCGCTCAAGTTCGACCCAAGCTACAAGAAGATTGCGAAGCGCTTCCAGGAAAACCCGAAGGAATTCGAACTCGCCTTCGCCAAAGCCTGGTTCAAGCTGACGCACCGTGACATGGGCCCGCGTGCGCGCTATGTCGGCGCTGAGGTTCCTGCCGAAGAACTGCTCTGGCAAGACCCCGTCCCGGCCGTCGATCATGAGCTGATCGACGCAGACGATATCGCGAAGTTGAAAGCCTCAATCCTCGACTCGAAGCTGACCGTACCCGAGCTGGTCCGAACCGCCTGGGCGTCGGCCTCGACCTTCCGCGGCACCGACATGCGCGGTGGAGCGAACGGCGCGCGCATTCGCCTGGCGCCGCAGAGTGGTTGGGCCGTCAACGATCCGGATGAGCTGGACAAGGTGCTCAAGCGCCTGACGGGCATTCAAAAAGACTTCAACCGTGCGCAAACGGGCGGAAAAAAGGTATCGCTCGCCGACCTGATCGTTCTGGGCGGAGCGGCAGCTATCGAGCAGGCTGCTAAGGCGGCCGGGCACGACGTCGCGGTTCCTTTCGCGCCGGGACGCACCGATGCCAGCCAGGCGCAGACCGATGTTGAATCTTTTGCCGTGCTTAAGCCGACGGCGGACGGGTTTCGCAACTACTTCGGTGAAGCTAACTACCGGTCACCGGCACAAATGCTGGTCGAAAAGGCCGATTTGCTGACCCTGACGGCTCCCGAGATGACCGCTCTGGTCGGTGGCATGCGCGCCTTAGGCGCTAACGCCGGAAACGCTAAAAGCGGTGTATTCACTGATCGGCCCGGCACGTTGAGCAACGATTTCTTCGTGAACCTGCTCAGCATGTCGACGACGTGGACAAAGTCATCGAAGGCGGCAGGCATTTACGAGGGGCGTGATCGCGTCACGGGCAATTTGAAGTGGCAGGCAACGCCCGTTGACCTCGTGTTCGGGTCACACGCGGAGCTTCGCGCTATCGCAGAAGTCTATGCAGAGAATGGCGGGCAAGAGAAGTTCGTCAATGACTTTGTTGATGCCTGGAACAAGGTGATGACTCTCGACCGCTTCGACCTGAGTGAGTCTCAAGGCGACGAGGTGTACGCCAGCCGCTGAAACATAGCTGAGGCAGCAGGAAACGAACGGCGGCGTTGAATACGCCGCCGTTCTTCCATTGGGTTCAGACGGAGATGCCCGAGCGGCCGAACGGCAACTCCCGTATCCGCGCTCCGGTGGCGGCGAAAATTGCGTTGCTAATCGCTGGCGTTGCCGCCGCAAACGGTGGTTCGCCGAGACCGGTCGGGGAATTATCGCTCTGAATGAAATGGCATTCGATTTCGGGCGCCTGATTAATGCGCAACAGCCCGTAATCACCGAAGTTGCTCTGCGCAGCCTCGCCATTGGCGAAAGTGATCTCCAGCTGAGCGGTGCTCAGAGCGTCCGTCACGGCGCCTTCGATCTGGTTTCTGGCGCCACTCAGATTGATGATCGGACCCACGTCGGCTGCCGAGTACACCTTTTCTACAATGATACGTGGACCGTCGGCGACAACTTCGGCCACGTGCGATACAAAGCCACCGTGATCGAAATGGAATCCCATGCCCATGCCACGATTGGCACCCAGCGCGCGACGTCCCCAACCGGCTTTTTCAGCCGCCAGCGCGAGCGTAGCGCTGGTTCGCTTTAGATCCAGAGGCGGTTTGCCGTAGGATTTTGAAAGCAGATCAAGGCGAAACTCCAGTTGGTCGCGTTCTGCAGCCAACGCGACTTCATCGAAGAAGCTCTGGTAAGCCCAGCAATACGCCGAGTGTCCCGGAGAGCGCCATGGCCCTGTCGGGACGTTGGTCTCTATGAGCGACTGCCGCAAACGGAAATTGGGGACCAGACCCGCCGGGTAGTGGTTGGGCGACAGGCTGGCGCCGGACACCGTCTCGCCGTCGCGGCCAAAGGTCACGAAGTGGTGATCGAAGGCGGTCATCGTGCGGTTCTTGTCCACGCCCGCCGTGAAGTGATGCCATGCAGCAGGACGGTAGAAGTCGTGCCGCATGTCGTCCTCGCGCGACCACTGCAGCTGCACGGGCTGGCGTATTTCGCGGGCGATCCACGCGGCTTCGACCATAAAATCGTGTCTCAAGCGGCGACCAAAGCCGCCGCCGATGCGGGTCAGGTTCACGTGAATTCTGTCCTCGGGAATGTCCATGGTTTCGGCGATCAGCTGTCTGCCGCCTCTCGGGTTTTGCGACGGCGCCCAAAGCTCGAGCCGCCCGGACTCGTGATACAGGGCGGTGCAGTTTTGCGGCTCCATGTTCGCGTGCGAAACGAACGGATAGTAATAACTCGCTTTGACCACTTTCCAGGCAGCATCGAGAACCCGTTCTACGTCGCCATCCGCTCGCAAGGTTTCTCCAGCTTCATTTCGCAGGGCTTCTGCCTGACGATCATAGTCAGCTGTCGAATCCGAATGACTCGTATTCCAGTCGATCCGCAGTTGTTTGCGGGCGGAATGCGCCTCCCACCAGGTCCTTGCAACGACGGCCACACCGGGCAGAAGGCCCGTCAGGTTGTCGCCACCGTCCACCACGAACGCATGCGTCACGCCGGGCAACTTGCGAACCTGGTCTACGTTCGCCTTGCGAACCTTGCCGCCATAGGTCGGACACTTTTCAAAGATTGCATACAGCATGCCTTCAAGGCGGGTGTCGCAGCCGAACAGGGCCTGCCCCGTGACGATCTTCGGGTTATCCACGCCGGGAACGAACGTCCCCAATAGCTCGAATTCCGCGGGACGGCTTTTGAGTTTGAGGTCCGAAACATCCGGTACGGGCAACGTAGCGGCGATTTCCAAAAGGCTCTCATAGCGTCTGGATCTGCCGGAAGCTTTATGAATGATCAATCCTTTCTCGGCCGTGCACTCCGCAAAAGGCACGCCCCACTCGCGGGCGGCCGCCGCCGTCAACAGGTAGCGCGCACCCGTTCCCGCTATGCGCAGGTCATCCCAGCCATCGGGTGTCCCGCGACTTCCGCCCACAGCTTGCCGGCCATAACGATCGTCGAGGGCAGCCTGCTCGACGGTTACGTTTTTCCAATCGACACCCAGGCACTCTGCTACGACCATCGGGAAAGCCGTCTTCACGCCTTGTCCGGCTTCGGGATTCTTGCTCACGATGGTGATCATTCCATCGGTTCCGATGCGAACGTACAGATTGGGTTTCCAGGTATCGTTCCCCAAGCTGCTGGCCTGCGACGAGCCCCTGCATCCTACGCCAACCATCAGTGCGCCGGAGGCCAGAATAGAGACTCTCAGGAAAGCCCGTCGATCCATGCGCACCTGTTTTTCGATCGTGCTCATGCCGCGTCTCCTTGCTCAGCCGCGTATTTCGCGGCGCGTTTGATCGCTTTTCGAATTCGGGAGTAGGTACCGCAACGACAAAGGACGCCGGCCATGGCGGCATCGATGTCCTGATCGCCTGGATTCGGGTTTTCCCTGAGCAAGGCGCTGGCGGTGAGGATTTGTCCGCTCTGGCAGTAGCCGCATTGCGGAACGTCCTCGTCATTCCAGGCTTTCTGAACCGGATGATTGCCATCGGGATCCAGACCTTCAATCGTGGTGATCTCAGCGCCGGCCATGCTGATCGCGGGCATGACACAAGACCGCATGGGAGTGCCATTGACTAACACGGTGCACGTGCCGCAGACGCCGATCCCGCAGCTGTATTTCGTGCCCGTCATATTCAAAATGTCTCTCAGCGCCCACAGAAGCGGCATATCGGACGGCACGTCGACCGAATGGGTCTGTCCGTTTATTTTCAAGGTGACCTGGCTCATGGTTATCCCCGATTTCCAGCGGAACGCTGCTATAAAAAATACGCCTGTGCTGAATGCATTGGAATAGCGGAATGCCGAAATCGATCAGCCGGCTGCCTTGTCGCCCTTTTTATTCATAGCGCTATTCAGTGGCTAAACTATAATGGTCGCACTCCAGCAGCACAGATCGCCGCGCCGTGATAATGAACTCAATCGAATTCTGGACGATGAATAATCCGATCCGTGGATTTGTTCAAAAGCACTATGAGGTTCCTCGTCTAAA
>CAMYMP010000108.1 GCA_947259435.1 uncultured Woeseiaceae bacterium | reverse complement strand
CGACGTTCTGAATCTGGCATTGGCCGACAAGCCATGGGAAGAGTCACGAGACGTTCTGAACAAACGCTACACCCGCTATCTGAAACGCATGGATCAGGTAAAGGGCGACGACGTCTTTGAAACCTTCATGAATGCGTTCGCGCACACCCTGGACCCTCACTCGAGCTATCTCTCACCGCGGAACTCGGAGGAGTACCGAATCCAGATGAGCCTCTCCTACTTCGGTATCGGTGCATCGCTGCAAACCGAGGATGACTACGTACACATCGTCAACATCATCCCCGGCGGGCCGGCTTCCATTGACGGTTCGCTAAACCCCGAAGACAAAATCATAGGTGTTGCTCAGGGAACAGATGGGCCAATGGTCGATGTAATTGGCTGGCGACTCGACGACGTTGTGGACCTGATCCGCGGCCCTGTCGATACGGTCGTCAGGCTGCATATCATCCCGGCAGGCGCCCTGCCCGGCAACAGCGACAAAGAAATCAGCCTGACGCGCGGCCAGGTACGACTTGAAGAACAGGCCGCCAAAAGTGAAATCGTAACGGTTCCACGCGATGGTCGGGAATGGTCGATCGGCGTTATCGAAGTACCCAGTTTTTATCGCGATTATCGCGCCCTGAGTAACGGCGACAAAAACTATACCAGCACAACCAAGGATGTGAAACGCCTGATTGCAGAGCTTGAGGAGCAAGGCATCGACGGCCTGATTATCGACTTGCGGGACAATGGCGGCGGTCATTTGACCGAAGCAACCGCGCTTTCGGGCCTGTTTATCGATAACGGCCCGGTGGTGCAGCTGCGCAATTCGAATGGTCGCATCAGCCGCCTCGATGACCCTGATCCGGTCGCGCGAGTCGCTTACAACGGGCCGCTGGCTGTTCTGGTCAATCGATTCAGCGCCTCGGCATCGGAGATTTTTGCGGCCGCAATTCAGGACTATGCGCGCGGCGTGATCATAGGCCAGGAGACCTTCGGCAAGGGCACGGTGCAGAACCTGTACTCGCTTGATCAGTATCTGCAGCAGGAGGATGACAAAGGATTTGGTCAGCTAACGCTGACAATCGGCAAGTACTACCGCGTTACCGGCGAAAGCACGCAACATCGCGGTGTACACCCCGATATCGGCCTGCCGTCGCCGATCGACTCCGACGAGATCGGTGAGAGCGTACGCGATAGCGCACTTCCCTGGGATACGATCCAGACCACTCGCTTTCGGGCCGGCGAGCCACTCGACACTACGATTCACTCCCTGACGGTCAGCCATTCGGAGCGTGCCAAAGATGATCCGAATTTCCAGTACCTCATGCGTTACATCCAGGAGGATCGCGAGGCACGGTCGCGCAAGAAGATGTCACTGAATATCGAAACGCGGCGCGCCCAGCGCGAGGCAGACCTCGTTCGCGCGTTGGAGCTGGAGAATGAGCGCCGCAAGGCCCTGTCCCTGGAGCCCCTTGAGAGTCTCGAGGACCTTGACGACGATGAACTCCCCGACGTGCACCTTGACCAGGCGGCCGGCATTGTTACAGACTTGGCGGTGATGCGTGAGGTCAAGGCCATTCCGGCACAGACTGCCCAGATACGACCCTGACAGAGCGCACTTGCACGACGGTATATTGGTGTTATATTACACTATAACACCGACCTGATACAGCGACCTGGAGGGCCCGTGGATACACGGCAGGCACCGCAGAGATATGTTGCACTGGGAATCATGGCATTCCTGAGCCTTGGTGCCTGGTGCGCGTCTGCACTGGCCTCAAGCGAGACTCAGGTGCCGCGTCCGTCACTGGCGCCGCACAGCGGCGCGCCGCTGACTGACATTCTGGACCGCGATGTCCGTGTGCCCAGCCTCCGCGCTCCGGATTCTTCAACGATCGTTACGCTGCCCGCGCTGGCGGACACGCGACCAGAGGCCACCGAATTGCAGAGTAGCGATCGCGAGGCGTCCGACGAAGAGGCCGTGCTGCTCATTACCGAGATTCCGGATCTTGAAACGCGCCTTCCCGGAGTTTCGACAACTGACTTGCCGCGCTTCAGGCGCTATATGCTGCGCACGGATATTTAGCGGCTCAGGATTTTTGCGAGATCCCAGTAGTTTTCGCCGAGCAGGTCGGTGTCCGTTTGTTTTATTGCACCGCCGGCACTGATCGCAAAGACCGTCGATACACTGCTGGCCACCGGCACGGCGTCGTCGTCAATGCGAAACACTGCTTTGTCGGCAATCAGCTTGGCACGCTGCTGCAATATATCTGCTAATTCGGTCGTTTTGTCCAACGAATCGCAGCGCTTCTTGATACGTGCAAGAATCGTGTCGCAGTCGCTCTTGTAACCGTAGTTAATTGCGCCGACGCTCTTCTCGCCGGCTTCTTTTGCCATGTCCGCGAGGTCCTCTTCGCTGAAGTGCAAATAGAGTTGCTGCGCGAAGGCGAGGATCATGAAGTTGATGAGACGCTTTGTAGGAATGTCCAGGCCTTCAGTGTCCGGCGGCTCACGACTCTGAATCTCGTCGTAACGCAGCAGCAGCGCTTCCTCTTCTTGTTGTGCGGCGGCGATCGACTGCGAAAGTGCATCCAGGCTGGCCGTCAGAGACCGGCGGCGAAAGAACCGCAGAAAGCCGCTCATAGTCGACAGGCGATGCTGCTCGGCTTGCAGCCGATCTTCCAGCAGCTGAACCTGCAGACGACATTCGCAGATCTCACTATCGAGGGCTGTCGCCTCGCGCGCCCTTTCCTCGTTCCAGGATTTTACCTGTTGACTCTGCTGTTTCTGTTCACGCTGCTGCTTGAGTTGCTCGGCAAAGTTCTCCAGCTTGCTTTGGCAGCTGAGGTTCAAGTGCCTTAGCTGGTAGTAGATGATGACACTGTAGATGCAGTCGGGATCGAGCAGCAGTTGCTCCAGATAATCGAGTTTCTGCTGGACCCTTGCCGCCACGCCCTCGTGATGCTTTACACGGTCCTTTAGCTCGAACTGTTCGTCACGAAGCTCGGCAAACTCCTTCTTCAGTTCCGCACGGTTCCAGTAGAGCTGCAGGAGCTTGTCGCTCTCCTCCTCATCAGGTTTTTCCTGCGCGTTTCTGAAAATGGCGGTAAGGCTCGTCACCGGTCAGTCCTTTTAACATAACGCCGATCACCAGCATTTCGTCGCTGGAACGACTGCTCGTCGAATCATGACGATTGATCGATCGGGAAACTCTGACTGAATCGACAGTTTTGCAAACTGTCAGAAGGCGCGATTTGCGTGTTTTTCAGACTAACGCTCGAGGATCAGATGACCTTGATCAGTCAGGTACTCGAGCCACTTGTTCAGGATAACGTTGCGCTGCCAGCGCGCGTCGAGTTCACGGCTGTGCAACCTTGCGAGCCGGCGCAGTTCAGAATGACAATGCTCGCCGCCAAAACCCATCGACTCTGCCAACTGGCCGTCCAGATAAGCTCGAACTGTCATGTCCGGATCAGCCACCCGGTCCGCACCGTTTTCGAAATAGTAGGTGAGCGACATGGTCACCGTATAGCGGCACCGTTCAAGGATTTCCACGTGCAGTTCACAATCACCTGCGACACGTGAGCGAAAACAACCATCGAGACGCTCGAGTTCCGGAATCACTTGCAGAAGACGCAGAAAGTTACTCTCATACAGAGCCATCAAACCAACGAAACTTCGTGGTTTGACCAGTGTCTGCGGAACAAGTTGGTGGTCGAGTAACATGCTGTCAATATAGCACAGCGCCCGGCATTCAAAACCGGTGTGTGTGCTGTTCCACGAACGCGTCACAAAATAAGAAAATCAGGGTCGCACTCGTCGTTCAACGCCGGTACTATCGAGTATTCGACTCGCGATTTCCTCGATCGAGAACTCCGTCGTATCGACATAAGGAATTCCGTAGCGTTTGAATATCTTCTGCGACTCGCGTATTTCATAGCGTACTTGTTGTGCGGACGAGTACTTTCCCATCGGGCGCCGTTCCTTGCGAATTTGTCGTAGCCGCTCCGGAGTGATCATCAAGCCGAATAGTTTGTCGTTTTGCTCACGGAGAAATTCCGGCAGTTGGCCAGACTCGAAGTCGTCGTCTGTTAGCGGGTAATTCGCCGCATACACGCCATATTGCAGTGCCAGATAAAGGCACGTCGGGGTCTTTCCGGACCGCGAGACGCCGACCAGTATCACATCCGCCATGTCGTAGTTGCGGCTGACGCCGCCGTCGTCGTTGGCCAATGCAAAGTTCGTTGCCTCGATGCGCTTCATGTAGGCTTCAATGTCGCTCATGCCATGGGCACGCCCTGACTCTTGTGTGGGCCGTTGGCCTAACTCTTTCTCGAGCGGTTCCAGGAACACATCGAAAATGTCGAGATGCAGGCCGCTTGCTTCTTTCACGATCTTCCGGAATTCAGGCTGTACGAGCGTCGAGAAGATTAGCGGGCGATGCTCGTCTTTGGCGCCGCATTCGCTGATTCTGCGCACAGCCTCGCGTGCCTTGTCATCGGAATCTATAAATGGCAAAGTCACTTGCCGAAAATCGTGGTTGTCGAACTGGGTCATAAGGCTGTGCCCAAGCGTTTCGGCGGTGACGCCAGTCTGATCTGAAAGAAAGAAAATGGTGCGCTCAGTCATTTGCGGTTATCCCGGATTGCAGCCGTGCTGTTTTGCCGACCTACTTGTACCGGGATCGATTGTCCATTTCCTGTAGGGGAACACAAGGGAGCAACCATTGGAGCCATTTGTCATCAAGCTTGCTGAGCTTGGCATGAATGATGTAGCAACTGTCGGCGGCAAAAACGCTTCTCTCGGCGAGATGATCGGCAACCTGAGCGGCCTCGGCATAGCCGTCCCCGGCGGATTTGCAACGACTTCGGCGGCATATCGCGCGTTTCTAACAGCAGACGGTCTGGACAAGCGTATTTCGGACGCCCTCGACAATCTCGATGTCGACGATATTGATGCCCTAAAAACCGCTGGGCAATCTATCCGCGGCTGGATACTTGACACACCCTTGCCCCGGCGCCTGCGCGATGAAATCGACAAAGCGTGGATGGAAATGTCGGGGGGCAAGGATATTGCGGTTGCCGTCCGGTCTTCCGCTACCGCCGAGGATCTGCCTGACGCGTCGTTTGCGGGCCAGCAGGATACGTTTCTCAACGTGCGCGGTATAGACAATCTTATCGACGCGCTGCATCAGGTTTACGC
>CAMYMP010000107.1 GCA_947259435.1 uncultured Woeseiaceae bacterium | reverse complement strand
GCAGCACCTGGCCCGGGCAGGCTTTGCAATACCCGATGACTACCTGCAGCGCGACTGGTCGCAACCCTACGTGCCTTCAGCTGAAGTTGAAGCAGCCTGGGGCCAGGTCTACGCGTCGACGGATGAACACTGGCAGCAATACGAACTGGCAGAAAAGCTCGTCGATCTCGAGCACGAGTTTCAGATGTGGCGCTTCAGTCACATGAAAACGGTGGAACGCATTATTGGCTATCGCAAGGGCACCGGCGGCACGAGCGGTGTCGCGTTTCTCGAAAAAGCTCTGTCGCTGCGTTTTTTCCCCGAACTGTGGACCGTAAGAACCGAGCTGCAGTAACTAAGCGGTTTCTTCTGGCTTCGCGGGAGCTGGCGGCTCCAGTTCTTCGGGGATATCGAATTCACGCAAATCCGCTTCTTCATTCTCGGTCAACCACTGCAGGATGTTGTAGTAACTCCTGATATTGTTGACATACAGCACAGGCTCCCAGCCGCGCGCATAACCGAAAGGCACCCGCGAATACCATCTGCGCTGCGCGAGTAGCGGCAGAGCCTTGCTGAGATCCACCCAGGTGTCCGGATTGCCGCCTTGCCACTCGACAATTTGCCGCGCGTCCTTTATGTGATTGAAGCCGACGTTATAGGCCGCGAGTGCCATCCACGTACGGTCGGGCTCTTCGACAGTGTCGGCAACGCGCTCCGTCTGGCGTGCGTAATACTGTGCGCCGCCGAAGATGCTGTTCCTCGGGTCCACACGATCGTCCAGACCCAGGTATTCGGCTGTGTCTTGCGTGAGCATCATGATGCCACGGACCCCGGTGGGTGATACGGCGCCTGATCGCCAGTGCGACTCCTGGTAGCCAATCGCGGCCAGGAGGCGCCAGTCAACGCCCCATTGTGCGGCAGCCTCTTCAAACATCGCCCGATACCTCGGCAAGCGGCTCTCGTAGTGGCGGATGAAATTGCGTGTGCCGACATAGTCAAACTTCTTGGTATGGCCGTAGTAGCGTTCTTTGATCCGTGCCAATAAGCCATCCCGATCGATATTGATCAGAAAATCGTCCGCGCGGCTCAACAGGCTGTCGCCCGCTTCTCGCGGAAACGCCCAGGCCAGCGGATCGCCGAGTTCGAGATCCAGCGCCACGCGCAGATCCGGGTAGAAATGGCGCTGGATGTTGAATTCCGTGCTATCCGCGATCGTAAAATCGACATCACCGTCGGCGACCTTGGCCAATAGATCGGCAATCTCCACGTCGGCGTTCTCGATCCACGTAAGTTCCGGATAAATCTCTTGCAACGACACGAGCATGTCGACATGACTCGTACCAGCAACGACTTCGATAGTGCGTCCGAGAACCTCGTCAACTGCTCGCGGTTTGCCCGTCCCCAGTTTGTAAATCAGATGCATGTCGACCTTCTGATAGGGATGGCCGAAACTCACATATTCGCGACGCGAATCGGTGATGGAAAGACCAGCCGCAGCCATATGCGCCTTACCAGACAGCAGGTAGGGCAGGACTTCCGAAACGCTTTGCACGGTCTCGACAACCAGCTCCACGCCGAGCTCGTCCGCAAACGCCTGAGTCAGATCGTACTCGGGCCCGGAGGGACCGTCCGGGCCATTGACGTATGCCGTAGGGCTGTCGCGCGTGACAATACGAAGTTCGCCGACATCCATAACCTGGTCGAGTAATGGCGGTTGCGATGAGCAGGTGCCGATCAATGCCGCCAATGAAATGTAGAGCAAAAGGCGCAATCCCCTCTCCTTGCTCCTTCAGTCCTGGCCGACAATTTTGCCACAAAGCAGCGCCCGGGGCTGCTGGCGCGGGGGAAACTCATTGCGTACAATCCGGACCCCGTCAGCGGAGAGGTGCCGGAGTGGTCGAACGGGCCTGATTCGACAAACCGGCGCAGCCGGTTTGGACGCACGAGTGTAACGAGTGCGCCCGAAGGGCGAGGAGCGAAGCGACGAGTCAAATCAGGTGTGCTGGCGCCGCAAGGCGCCGGGATAGAAAAGTCGTTGTGTGTGGAGAGGTGCCGGAGTGGTCGAACGGGCCTGATTCGAAATCAGGTGTGCGCTTACGCGTACCGTGGGTTCGAATCCCACCCTCTCCGCCAGAAAATGAAATGGCCCCCTTGTGGGGCCATTTTGTTTTCTGGCCGAGTGTGGTTGAGGATGGAGTATTCTGTTCGACCGACGCAGCAGCGCAGCTGCAAGTCAGCGGGGAGACCGCGTAGCGGGCGAGCCAATCCCACCCTCTCCGCCAAAACATAAAAAGCCCCTCAATGGGGCTTCTTTGTTTTTTGGTCGAGTGTGGTTGCGGATTCAAAATCGTGTTCGACCAACCGGCCATGCCACCTGTTTGACGAGTAGTGGCTGGCCGGTTGGCATTTCGGCATGGAATTGGCGCTACCGCTTTTTGAAGATGGTCGCGCTCAGGACGCTTCTTTCGGTATTGAAGGGGTGGTCCTCCACCACGACATCTTCAATCGTAAGGGTGTAGCTTCCCTTACGGGCCTTGTTGACCACAAACGTCGCCAGCCCAAAACTATCAGTCGTTCCCTCGACGGGCCGAGTCGATCCATCAGGCAAGGTCCATGTGGCAAAAACCTGGGCGCCGCGCACTTTCCGGTTCAGATCATTCAGGACTCTAACCTCGCCGAGAACCTGGCGTTTGTAGAGATCCATATTGATCTCCGAAACATTCACGGAGGGTTCGCGCGGCGGCGGCGGATCGCGAGGCTCGAAGATGGACATGCGGACAGTCGTAAAGCCGTTCGTGTATGTGGTGTGCCAGGACGCCGAGAACCCATCCTCATAGGCTGTCAGGTGCGTATCAAACAGGCTTTGGCGAAAAATGACCGCGTCCGGATAGAGTTCAATGACGGCGTCTTGATTATTTATCGCAAAGAGCGCGTTGACTCCTCTCGTCGTGAACCAGCCATCGATTCCGAACCATGAGATTCTCACAACGACGTCGTTCGGACTGTTACTGGCGCTGCCGCCATCCGGGCCGCGATAAAACACTTTAACGTGACTTTGGACGTCACCACCCTGCCCAATGTAGTCTTCCAGGATCCAGGTGCAGGAGCCCGCGTCGCCGGGGTTCTGGCTGCTCTGGCAGCGTGTCGGCTCGCCAAAAGCGGTGTCAACCTGCTCCCGCGTGGATCCCAGCGCAACGGCCGGCACGCTCTCGCCTTCGATGACGGTGCCGAATTCGGGTACGGCTGCCAGTGAGGACAGCGTACTCAGCAGGCTGAACGCCCCGAGAAACAGGGCAGTGATGGTTCTTGCATTCATAATTACCTCCGGTGAACTTCCTAAAACAGTCATTTCAATTCGCTCGCGACCAATCTGGATCCGAAACGCATTCAAAAAAGCCGCTTCGTTGTCTTGTCGAAACTGCCTTTCAAGGTGGCAGCTCGCCAAGCCTTCGTCGCATGTGGAAGCGAATACGTCGGCCAGACAAAGAAAGTTACAGGGGCAAGAAAATATTTTGACTGCGCAAAAGCGACAGGTCGGTCTTCCGGAAACCGAAGCGCCTGGGCGAGGTTCTTGATATCGAGCCTTCTGTTCCGTGTCAGCCGCTATTGCGCTTTACTCGGATCGCATAATTCCGGATCATCAAGATGCGTAGGCTGGGATCGGCGACATTGCTGATTGAGTCGGCATCCCAAGCCTCATGAACCCGGTGGTGGGATACAGATGCGGGAATCTGACGAACACCGATGGTCAGCGCTGATGGTGAATGCGCAGGCGGGTAACGAGTCCGATTATCGGCAACTGCTCAAAGAACTGGCAACTGTGATACAGAAATTCCTGCGCAGTCGCTTCGGTGACCACCATTTTGTTGAAGATTGGGTGCAGGAAGCCCTGATTGCAGTTCATCAGGCCCGCCATACCTATGATCCACAACGGCCTTTCCGGGCATGGTTGTTCGCAATCGTACGCCACAAGGCCATAGATAATCTGCGTAAGCAGCGCACACGAGAAAAGGTCGTCGAACATTACAAGAGCGAACAGGAGATTCTGCTCCCGGCGGGCAATCAGACTTCATCCGAGGTCGAATTTTCGGAGGGCAGTTTGCTCGCGTCATTGTCGACACAGCATAGAGAGGTGTTGGTTTTGACCAAGATCATGGGCTACAGCATTGCTGAAGCGGCGGAAAAGCTCGGTATATCCGAAAGTGCCGTCAAAGTACGAGTTCACCGGGCCATCCGCAGGCTGCGGCAGTCGCTGGCGCGGGATGAACTATGAATCATCTGTCCTGGCTCGCCGGTAACCTTTCTGGTTTGGCAAACGTATTCTGTGGTGGAACTCACCCTGAACGGTGGGTAGGTCCCGGCCGCCCGGGGTCTTGTGTTGAACAAATCAGAACGCAACGTCGTGGGAGAGTGCAAGACCATGAATAAGTACGAGGAGCTGATTGCAAATCTCAGCCGCGATGTCGCACCTGTTTCGCCGGCACCCCCTGTCAATACGCTGGGTATTGCCTGGTTTGTATTGAGTGCGGTTTATGTGGTCGTGGCAACCCATATATTCGGCCCGGCTCGCGCCGGCGCCTTCTCGCAGCTCGCCACAGAACCCCGTTTTCTGATGGAGTCCTTGCTGGGCGCCGCAGCAATACTGTGGACAAGCCTGCTGGCATTCCGTGCCGCCATACCGGCCGCCTTAACCCGGCAGTTTGCCGCGGGCGGCGTCGTGCTGATGGCGCTCTGGCTGGCTCAGTACGTGATTGGACTGGTCAGCCCTGCGTTGGAGCCGTCGCTGGTAGGCAAGCGAAGTCACTGCTACTACGAGACGATGATTTACGCATTGCCGCCGATTCTCGTCGGTGTGTTCCTAATTCGCCGGCTATATGCCCTGCGATTTGTTCGCACCGCCATGTCGCTCGGCCTGGCCGCCGGAATGTTGCCGGCCCTGTACATGCAGCTGGCCTGCATGTACGAACCCGCACACATTCTTGCCTTGCACATATTCCCCGGCCTGCTGATGGTGCTGGCAGGCGCGGCGATCGCCTCACTATGGCGCCAGCGTCGCACGACGTCCAACGGTCGTTGATTAATATCTCTCCCGGGTGGCGAGGCGCAGGCCGGGCCACGCTGCCGTTGAGCATCCTCCGCGCATGACTCGCTCCACCGCCAGACAAGATAAGGGGACATTCCTCATTTCAACCGAAATGAGGAATGTCCCCTTATCTTGTGCCCGTAGCGTCGGTCGATACCGATCCGACGT
>CAMYMP010000106.1 GCA_947259435.1 uncultured Woeseiaceae bacterium | reverse complement strand
GTTGGCAAGAAGCTGGGGCTCGATCTTGTCGAGGTCGAGAACTGGAACTGCTGCGGCGCGATGGAAGTGAAGAATGTCGATCCCAAGTTGCAGACCTACCTGTCGTCACGCGTTATGTCGGTCGCGGCCAACGAGATGGACATGGACGTGGTCATGGCGCCTTGCAACGGCTGCTATCACAATCTCAAGAAAGCCGAGTACGACCTCAAGAACGATGCAGAGTCGGCAGAGGTGGTGGACAGGCTGTCGAAAAAGGCCGGCCACAAAACCTATGAATCGGGACAGGTGGAGACGATACACGCGCTCGACTGGATCAGAGACGCCATCGGCGAAGAGGGCCTTGCCAAGCGCGTCAAGAACTCGCTAAGCGGCATCAAAGTGGCGAATTACTACGGGTGCATGTACACACGGCCGCGGCACATCTTTCCCGAGAAGGACGCCGGGCCCGGAAGCGAGTCGACGTCGAAGCCACACTTCATGGACGATCTGCTCGCGGCGGCAGGCGCCGAAAACGTCGAGTTTCCGTTAAAGACGGCCTGCTGCGGCGGGGCGCACACGCTGTCGGACAGCGACACTTCCACGAAGCTGGTGCTGAATATCCTCAAAGCGGCAAAGTTGGCCGGCGCCGACGTTATTGCCACGGAATGCCCGACCTGCCATACCGGCCTCGAGATGCATCAGATACGGGCCGAGAAGACGCTCGGCGAAACGGTCGAGATCAAGGTCCTGTACTTCACGCAGCTGCTCGGCATGGCCCTGGGGCTGAAACCCAGGAAAGTCGGCGTGCACGAGAACATCTCCGACTCGATGCGGTTCCTCAAGGAAAAAGGTCTCGCATGAGGCCGCTCGCAGAAATCGAGTCCGGCATCGCGGCCGTTAGCGCCGGGCCGGACCTGCAGAGCGCCCTGGACGAATTGCTGCGGCTCAGTGAGGAGGTCGTCGAGCACTGGATTACCGCGCGTGGCGAGATCCCTACCAACGAAACTCGCGAAGGATTTCGGCTGCTGGCTCTGCATCGACAGGGTGCCAAAGGCGACCCGAGTTTCAACGCCTGCCGCGAAACCTGCCGCGAGATTGTCTATCACTATAACCTGTTGAAAACGCAGCCAGAGTCTGCGGAAACTACGCATCGTCTGGAAATGATGAAGATGATATCCAGTCATTTGTATTTGTTTATCAGTGGCAAAATGCAGGTTGCCGAATTGGGGGATTTCTGCTGTTCCTCGAAACCGATCCGGTTGGCGCCTGATGTTGCCCCCGAAATCACGAAGGAGGCATAGCGATGCCAGTTGTACGCGGCTGTAACCTGCCAGACGAGCTTCTCTACGACGTCGACAACCACATCTGGTTCCAGGAGCAGGGCGACGGAACGGTAAAACTCGGTATGACTGCCGTGGCGACGGCCATGGCAGGCAAACTGGTTGCCTACACGCCCAAGCGCGTCGGCCGTTCGGTCAGAGCCGGTAAGTCCTGCGGCACGCTGGAATCCGGCAAGTGGGTGGGTCCCGCAAAGTCGGCGGCCGGCGGTGAAGTCGTCGCCGTGAACGACGACCTGGTCAACAACCCGAGCCTCGCAAACGACGATCCCTATGACGCCGGGTGGCTTGCGATCCTGAAGCCTGACGAATGGGATGCCGTCGTTGGTTCTCTCGTAAAGGGCGCCGACGTTAGCGCAGCTTATGAAGCCAAGATGGATTCCGAAGGCTTCGGCGGTTGCGCCTGATATCCCTGTGCTCAAGGACGATTTATGAACGCATCGAGTGAACCCATCGCGCCGGACGATTTTGCGCGACTCACAGAGTTGCACGATATGGCGTCCAACGCCTGCGAATTGCTCAAGGCCATGGCCAA
The DNA here is from genome assembly GCA_947259435.1 of uncultured Woeseiaceae bacterium. The sequence goes on along the minus strand of CAMYMP010000106.1, from coordinate 5,661 downwards.
TGAGTGGCGGCTCATGATTCTGTGCCAGTTGGCCGAAGGGGAGAAAACGGTCAGCGAATTGCAGGGGCTGCTGGGATTGAGCCAGTCGGCGTTATCACAACATCTGGCGATACTGCGGCGCGAGAAGATCGTCCACTCACGAAAACATGCGCAGTCCGTCATCTATTCACTAACCGGCGATGAAGCAACCAAGGTAATGGAATCGTTGCACGACGTGTTCTGCGGGGCAGCGGCCGCGAAGGAGTAGATCATGAAATCGAAACCGAGAAATACCACGTCATTACTTTTGGCATGTGGCCTGTTCATTCTCAGCGGCGCCGCGATGGCCACCAACGGTTATTTCACGCACGGCGTTGGCACGGAGTCGAAAGGCATGGCCGGCACGGGTATCGGTTCCAATGCGGCTGGCGGACCCATTACTGTCGCGTAGCGGCAGCGAGTGGTTCCCTATCCCGTATATCGGCAAGAATTGGCGCATGGATAATGGAAACGCCATCACTTTCGCATTTTATGGCCGTGGTGGCATGAATACGGACTGGGACGATTCGGATACTTCGGCTTGGTACGACCCTACTGGTATGGGTGGCGCCGGCGTACAATTCCCGGGAGCTTTCGGCGCGGGCGAATCCGGTGTTGATCTGTCGCAGGCGTTTCTCGTGATCAACTACGCAGGCAAGGTGGGCGACAATTTCGCCTGGGGCCTCGGCCCGGTGTTTGGGGCACAGGTATTCGAAGCCAAGGGCGTTGGTTCCTTTCAACCGTTTACCAAGACTTTCAATGAGTGCATATTTTCAGTGCCTCCTGGTACTCCTCCCGCCTGCGATCCGACTCCGACTGCGCTGTCCAATAACGGACACGATTCATCGACCGGTTTCGGTTTTGCCGGCGGCATCTGGTGGGCAATGGGTGATGCTGTCAGCGCTGGCATTTCCTACCAGTCGAAGATATCGATGGGCGAATTCGATGATTATGCGGATCTTTTCGCCGAAGATGGCGGATTCGATATTCCCTCGAGCGCGAAATTCGGTATCTCGTTCAAGGGCATGGAGAACGTTCGCATCAATTTGGATATCGAACACACCAAGTTTGGCGATGTGAAGTCCGTCGGTAACCCGATGGCCAACCTGTTCAATTGCCCGTTCGCGGTGCTCGGAGCCACCGGCATGTTCGGCGGAGACTTCGAGTCCTGCCTCGGCGGCAAGAACGGTGGCGGCTTCGGTTGGGAGGACATGACGACGTACAAGGTCGGGGTCGAATGGACGGCGAGCAACACGATGACGTGGCGGTTCGGCTACAGCTATGGCGAGCAGCCGATTCAGCCCGAAAACATCACATTCAACATTCTGGCACCGGGCGTTATGGAGCAGCACCTGACGTTTGGTCTGACCAGGAGCAAACCGAATGGTGGCACATGGAATTTCTCGCTGATGTACGCGCCAGAAAGCGAGGTCAAAGGTCGCAACGCGTTTGACGGACCGAATCTGAGTGGACAGGAGATAGAGCTGTCAATGAAGCAGTTCGAGTTCGAGCTTTCCTATCTCTGGTGATAGATCTAGCGGCAACGTCATGAAAAAATTCCTGGTGACGGCATTGGTGGCGTTTGTTTTAGCAGCGCCACCATCGCTTGCCGCCGGCCGCATCGGCATCTTCGAGACTGTTCTCGAGTCGTCGCTTTCGTTCCCTGAAACCAATGCCGCATTGCAGCAGGCCATTACGAGGTCAAGCCTGCAACTGCATGCTTCTCACGCAGTGCGCACACCGAACCAGCTCAATCAGGCCAGGGTCTATGTGCTGACGTCGCCGTCTTTTAACGAGGCAGCCGCATTGGAGTCTCCACGGACGATCTCTGCGCAAATATTGAGAATCGCGGTGTTTACGACCGGCGATGAACAGAAGACGTATATCAATATGGCTAACCCGGTCGCGCATGCGATGGTGTATTACGCGGACTCCGGGAACTACCGCGCATTGATTGCGGCGGCAGACGGTGTTGCCGAGGAGATTCGTCAGCTTGTCAAGGTGATTCCGGGCAAGGCCGTAAGCGTGCAGGCCGAGCCGCGACGAAGCGAAAAACATTATCGCAAGTACAAAGGCGACGGTCCGGCGCGGATGATGGCGAAATTCCGTACCTGGAAAAAGAGCCAGCTGACCATTGCGATGGGCGTCGCCCCCGGGTTCGAAAAGATGGTAGAGCATGTCGCAAATGTCCTGGCAGGCGGCAAGATCGCCGATGCCTCGGAGGCAAAAGGCTGGGAGGTGATCGCCCGGATTCAGTTTCGGGATGATGCCGTCTATTTCGGACTTACCAACCCGTTTATTGAAGACAAGATGATCCGCATCAACTCGCGTTTTCGCAGCGATGGCAAGAGCGATCGCTCGCCGTTTCCGGGGGTGGATCACATGGCAGCACTGCCAACTGAAGTACTCGTCGTCGACGACGGCTATGAGACGCTGGTCCTGCACTATGGCCAGATGTGGCGAATGCAACTGTACTTCTGGGACTCCGGATATCGCGCGTTTACAGCGAATGTCGGCGTACCCGGAGATATTGTCAATTCGATCGAAAGTGCCGTTCAGGGACGTTAACGCGATACAATCGGGCAATGTTTCCGGATTCATCGTCTGCCTATGAGCAAAGAAAAGATTAGCCCTGCCTATCTCAGGCAGCAGATCGTCGGCGTCGATTCAACGTTCGAGACCCCATTCGGCGAGCGCCTGATGGTCTACTGCGACTACACGGCCTCCGGACGCTGCCTGCGTTTCGTCGAGTCCTACCTGCAGAGCCTGCAGCGTATCTACGCGAATACGCATACCGAGGACGACATTACCGGGCGCAGCATGTCGCAGTTGCTGCATGAGGCAGAGGAGGCGATCAAAAAGTCCGTCAATGCCGGGCCCAACGGTCGAATTGTCGCTGTTGGCACAGGAGCAACCGGTGCGATCGACAAGCTACAACAAATAATCGGTGTTGCGTTGTCGCCGGCGACGCGCCAGAACATCGAACGTATGCTGGACGAACCCGACAGTGGATTCGACAGCCGGTCGTTCGGGAAGCTGCTTGGCGACAGGCAGCCGGTCGTCTTTATCGGCCCTTACGAACACCATTCCAATGAGATCTCGTGGCGGCAGTCGCTGGCCACAACGATCGAGGTCCGCCTGGAAGCCGACGGCAATATCGACCTTGCACATCTTGAGGAGCTATTGCAGGCACCGCAGTACAAAAACCGTATGCGCATCGGATCGTTTTCTGCAGCGTCAAACGTTACCGGTATTCGCTCGGATGTACGCAAAATAACGAGCTTGTTACACGAATACGGCGCGATCGCCTGTTTTGATTACGCGGCGTGTGCGCCGTATGTCGAAATCGATATGAACCCCGCAGCGATTGACGGTGACGATCCGTCAATCGACGCCATATTCATATCGCCGCACAAGTTCCTTGGCGGCCCCGGTTCGAGCGGGGTGCTCGTATTCAACGAGCGCATATACCACCGCGAATTGCCGCCAAGCGTGAGCGCAGGCGGAACGGTCGACTACGTCGGACCGACGGAGCAGGACTATATCAGCAGCATCGAGGAGCGCGAGAAAGCCGGCACGCCTGGAGTCCTGCAGACACTCAAGGCGGCTCTTGTATTCGAGATCAAAGATCGGGTCGGCGTCGATGTAATCAACGAAAGAGAACACGAATTGACATGCCGCGTGCTCAAGAGCTGGGGTGACGACGACAATATCGAAATCCTCGGCAATCCGGATGCGGCACGGCGAGTCGGAATCATCTCATTCAATATCAAGGATGACAGAGGGCGCTATCTGCACCACAAGTTTGTTACGGCGCTGCTCAACGACTTGTTCGGCATTCAGTCACGCGCCGGTTGCTCCTGTGCCGGCCCTTACGGGCACAGGCTTCTCAACATCGATCTGGACAAGTCGGAACGCTATCGCAGCGTGGTTCAGGAAGGTCATTGCGGCATGAAGCCTGGCTGGTGCCGCGTAGGGCTGCACTGGGTAATGGATGACGCCGAGGCAGATTTCGTGATCGATGCCGTGCATTTTGTCGCGGCGCACGGGCACCGCTTTCTGAGTCTTTACAACTTCGATTTGTGCACGGGCACCTGGTCGCACAAACAGGAAGGGAATACGTTGACGGCGTTTGATATCGAGGCGGCGTTGGATCAGGAGCTGCGCAGGCCGGCAGCGCTCTCATTGTCCCTGCGCAAGCAGCTTTACAACCACTACATGACCGAAGCCCGGCGCTGGGTGGACCGACTCAAACAGGCAGGTCCCGAGGCGCTCGAGTCACTGGAAGGGGAGCTCGGCGAGCTGCAGTTTTTCTCCCTGCCGGCCAATGCGACCCCGAAACACTAAAAGCGCTTTATAACCGGAAGGAATAACAGCATAGCCAATCGGCCTGGGCAACTCGTTGTCTGTGCCTGGCGCGCCTATAGACTTCGAGCTATGAGCGCACAGCCCAAGAACAAGACCGCCGAGATATACACGCTGGCACCTGCCGAGCGCGTGCGCGGCAATCGCGTCTACGACAGTATTGCCGATCTTGCCCCGAACCCGGACAACCCGACGCCGATGGTGCGGCTGAGCCGGCGCTCGAATCCACATGAGGACTACGAGATCCTGTTGAAACTCGAAGGCATGAACCCCTTTGGCTCGATCAAGGATCGCACGGCGCTCTATATGCTGCAGGGACTGCATCTCGAGGCCGGCCAGGCGCTGGTCGAGCCGTCCGCGGGCAACACGGGTATTGCGCTGGCCGCCATGGCCAATGCCCGGAACACGCCGATTGAAATCGCGGTACCGGACGGTACGCCCGAGGAGAAGAAATCACTGCTGCGCTTCCTCGGCGCTGAGCTGATCGAAGTCGAAGATGAACTCTGCCCGCTGTTTCCGACCGAAGGCGCCCGCGGTGTCGTCAAGAGCATGGTCGAAAGCGAGGCCTACGGCGGCAAGTATGTCAGCCCGAATCAATACGAGAGCGAATTGAACGTCGAGGCGCACTACCGTACGACCGGGCCGGAGATCTGGAACCAGACCAACGGCGAAATCGACTATTTTTTTGCGGGTATCGGCACCGGCGGAACGATTAGCGGGGTCGGGCGGTTCCTCAAGGAACAGAATCCGGACATCAAGATCATTGCCGTCGAGCCGGCCAATCGCCACCATCAGTTGTCAGGACTGAAGCGCGTTACGGGCCTGCCCGACGAGCACTTCCCGAAAATACTCGATCGTGACCTGCTCGACGACCTTGTTTCGGTCAGCGATGAAGAGGCTTACAGAGCCGGCATCGATCTCGCACGAATGGAGGGCATCATGGTTGGACCGACGACCGGTGCGCTCCTGGCCGCGGCGTTGCGCGCGGACGCGCCGAAGACCGGCAAGGCCGTGTTGATTTCGGCCGACAATGCCGCGAAGTACGTCAGCGCTTACGCAAAATATCTCTAGACGTCGGCAAACGCGCGGCCAAACTCATCGACTGTATCCCAGTCGGTGAACTCGACGACGGTATCCGGCGCCGTCGGCCCTTTGGTCATCCACATGATCAGCCTGATCATCTGCCGGTCGATGTAGGAATACTTCGGATAGTCCAGTCGGCCGGCGAACACCGCCAGATGCTGCGGTTGCCAGGCAATCTGCTTGAGGAACTTAACC
>CAMYMP010000105.1 GCA_947259435.1 uncultured Woeseiaceae bacterium | reverse complement strand
AAGCCGCTGTAACCACTATCCAGGCGCCGCGGCCGGCGCATTCGTATCATGTTACGCCGCTTCGTGTTCCCTGGCTTCGACCGGAGTCTTGAACCAGTCGGGCTTGATGATCAGCAGATCACACGGCAGGTGCTCGAGCGTCCGCTCAGCCGTTGCCCCGATGAACAATCGCTTCCACCGATTCCGCGCGACGGCCCCCATTACGACGACGTCTGCTTTGAGATTCTCAGCAATCAGCGGCAACTCTTCGTGGGTCAGGCCGGCGACAAGGTGCGCATGGTCATCATCGACGTCGTGAAACGACGTGATTTCGCTAAATCGTTTCTGGTGGTCCTCGTGCATCTGCTGCTCGATTTCGTCGAACGGCAGGGAAACCGGGATATACGCATTGGCCGTGGCGGTTGCGACGGCAATGCGCGGGTCGTAGGAATGAAATGCATGCACTTGGCCGCCGACGTCTTTCCCTAACAGCTTGCTGATCTGCAGGATCTCATCGTCGAGCGCTGCCGGTTTGTCGTGCTGGTTCATCGGGTCGATAGCCGCCACGAAGATCGGCGGTTCAGCCAGCTCGTGGGGTTTGACCAGCCAGAGCGGGGCGGGACAGGTGCGAATCAGGTTCCAGTCTGTATTGGTCAACAGCGCTCGTTCGACAGCCGAGTGATGATGGGTGTCTTTGAACACAATGTCTGCGCCGGCCGCAATGGCGTGACGCACGACACCCTCGTAGAGCGGATGGTCCCACTTCGCAGTCGTCGTCACGACGACGCCGGTTGCCCGAATCGGCTCGGCAAGCTCTTCGAGATGCCTTTCCTGATTGGCCATGACCTCGTGCCGCGCTTTCTCAAGCGACGGAGAATCGAACAAGCGGTCGCCGCTCAGGTATTCATTGTAGTAGCAAACCAGCAGTTCGAGCTCTGCGCCGGTCTTGCTGGCAAGCCAGGCAGCCCGACGCATTGCCGGTTGTTCATCGGCGGTCGGGTCAACGACGGACAGGATTTTGGTGATCGTAAGCATAGTCGCACCCAAGAAGTAGACTTACTTTCCCTATACAAAGGAAGCGTAGGCCGTTGCCAAAACAGTTTCCATAAGGCGTGATGCTTAGGGCATAGTGGAATTTACGTACCGCGAGGTAGGTGGATGTACTGATTTCTGAAAGCCTCGTCCGCCCTTACATTGTATGAGTCTATAGAGAGAATCGGCCATGCCAGAAGATTCTTACGCCGACCTGCGGCGACAACTCGAAAATAAGAAAGAAGAGCTGAGCGCGCGGCTAGAGCGTATTACGGCCAATCTGCGCCGCGGTTATCACCCGGATTCCAAGGAACGCGCGAAAGAACTCGAGGACAGCGATGTTGTCGACGCCCTCGGCAACGAAGCCAGGAAGGAGATCGTCAAGATAGCGGCGGCGCTGCAACGCATCGACGCCGGCGAATATGACATTTGCATCGAGTGCGGTTCCGAGATCGATCGCGGCCGTCTCGAAGTGCATCCGTATGCAAGGAAGTGTATCGACTGCGCGCGTTTTGACGAACATCGCAAGGCGCACACGCTGTAGCGCGAGTCACGCTTGCAAGCGCCAATGCAAGAATCAAGCGGTCATGTGCATTTTGACAAGGTCAGCCAATGACCTTGCCTGCATCTTTTCCATGACGCGTGCGCGGTGAATTTCCACGGTTCGTTGACTCACGCCGAGTTCATACGCAATGACCTTATTCGGCTTGCCGGTGACGACGAGATCGAATACTTCGCGCTCGCGGTTCGTCAGGCGGGCCAACCGCTCGGCGACCTCGGCGTGTTTCTGCTGCTCCTCACGGCGCTCCTGGTCGGTCTTTAGCGCTTCACGAATTCGATCGAGCAGGTCCTGGTCGCGGAACGGTTTCTGGATGAAATCGACCGCGCCTTTTTGCATTGCGTCGACGGCCATCGGCACGTCTCCGTGACCGGTTATGAAAATGATGGGAATGGTACTGCCACGTCGCAGCAATTCGTCCTGCAACTCGAGACCGCCCAGTCCCGGCATGCGAATATCGAGGACGAGGCAACCGGCGCGCTGTTCCGCAACGTTCTCGAGGAATTCGTCGCCGGAAGCGAAGATCTCATGCTCGATGTCGACCGAGTCCATCAAAGCCTGCATGGCAAAGCGAATAGCCGGATCGTCATCGACTATAAATACCGTCGGTGCTGTTTCCTGATTCTGCGTCATAGATTATTGCGCGAGGCCGCTGTGATGCTGATTGGACCAGAACGACCCCAATTAGTCGAGTCGTTTCGAGAATCTTAGCGCAGCTGCCGTCGTTGCAACAACGGCGAAAACGCCGAGAAAGACCAGTTCCCCGGGCAAGTCGCCCAATGTCGCTTCCCGGAGCATTATGCCGCGCGTAATGCGGATGAAGTGTGTTATCGGCAAGGCCTCACCGAGGTACTGAGCGACAATAGGCATGCCGTCGAACGGGAACACGAAACCGGACAGCAATATTGACGGCATGAGCACGAAAAATGTGGCCTGCATCGCCTGAAACTGCGTTTTTACGGCTGTCGAGAAGAACAGTCCAAGCGCCAGATTGGCAGCAATGAACAGCCCGGCGGCGAGATACAGGTCGATGATGCTGCCGCGCACAGGAACGTCGAACAGGAGCCGTCCGACGACGAGTATCAGCGCAAGCTGCACGAGCCCGATCGCGATATATGGCAGTACCTTGCCAACCATAAGTTCCGCCGACGTCACGGGCGTGTTGATCAGCAATTCGAGATTGCCCCGTTCTCGTTCGCGGACGACGGCAACAGCGGTGAACATCAGCATCGTCATCGTCAGGATGACGCCCATCAGGCCGGGGATTACATTGATCGGCGTGCGGCGCTCCGGATTGTAGTAGGGACGAACCTCGATCAGCTGTTGCTTGCGAGGTGTAAGGTCTGTATCAAACGCAATCGGCATGCTGCGCAGCTTCTCGGCGATGCCCGCAATCGTCGGATCACTGCCGTCAACGAGCAAATGCACCGCAGCGCGAGTTGAGTCAACGACGCGCCGGTCGAAGTCACGCGGTATCGCCACGCCGATCGAGATATCACCGGATTGCATCATGCGTTCGAGTTCCGCTGCCGTATTAACGCGATACTCGATGCTGGTGACCTGAGTCGCGTTTAGCTTGGCGACGAATTCACGTGACAGGTGAGTGTTGGCCTCGTCGGCAATTGCCGTCGAAAGGTTGCGCACGTCGGTATTGATCGCGTAGCCAAACAACAGCAGTTGCATGATCGGTATGCCAACGATCATGGCAGCGGTAAGGCGGTCGCGCCGCATTTGCCGAACTTCTTTGCGCATGACGGCCATAAGACGATTGAGCGATTTCATGCTGCACGCTGCTTCGGTTTCATAGTGACTGCGACGAACACGTCCTCGAGCGATGCAGCAACCTTGCGGCTCTGTGCGGCGACGTTGTGTTTTTGCAGGCTCTGATCGACGAGCGCCACGGGGTCATCGACAGACTCCGGTATCAGCACCCGCAGCCTCACACCCAGCTGGGTCACGCTCGCGACCAGGGGAACATCGATTAGCGCGGTTTGCGCATGGTACGGGTCAACTGCCAGGACCTCGACGACGTGCATGCCGGTGCTCTGCTGCAGTTCGTTAGGCGCGCCGTCGGCGACCTTGACGCCATGGTCGAGGATCGCGAGCCGGTGGCAGCGCTCGGCTTCATCCATGTAATGCGTGGACACAAGGATCGTCGTGCCGCCTTGCGCCAGCCGAAAAAGGTTGGCCCAGAAATCACGCCGGCTTTGCGGGTCGACCGCGCTGGTGGGCTCGTCAAGCAACAGAAGTTCCGGATGGTGCAGCACCGCGCAGGCGAGTGCGAGGCGCTGTTTCTGGCCGCCACTCATCGTGCCGGCAAACTGCTTGCGCTGCTCGGTCAGGTCGTACTTTTCGAGCAGTTCGTCGACGCGTGCGGCTCGATTTGCGGCCGGGAACGAATAGATCTCGGCGATGAATTCGAGATTCTCGACAGCCGTCATGTCGCCGAACAGTGAAAACTTCTGCGTCATGTAGCCGATTCTTGGTTTCAGCTCTTTCGAGTGCTCCGGCACCGCGAACCCAAGGACGTCGGCGCGGCCCTCGGTCGGCGTCAGCAAGCCGCAGAGCATTCGGATGGTCGTGGATTTGCCCGAGCCATTGGGGCCCAGGAAACCGTAGATTGACGCTTTTGGCACGTCGAGATCGAGCTTGTCCACCGCCCGCAAGCTGCCGAAATGTTTGCTGAGACCGCGCGCGCGAATGGCCAGATCGCTGTTCACTCGGAGTCACCGATCATGAATTCGACTTCGACCGGTACGCCGTCGGGCAGGCGATCTCGTTGCTCCGCGATATCCACCTTCGCAAGGTATGTGAGATGGCTGCGGTCTCTCTCCGTCAGCGCGTAGTAGGGTGTGAAGGCCGCCTCTGACGCGACCCAGCGCACGCGACCGTCGAGTGCCTGATCGAGGCCGTCGACGTGGATTTTGGCAGCCAGTCCTGGCACGACCTTCACACGCAAATGCTCGGGCACATAGACGCGCGCATAAACCTGTTCGTCGGGCAACATGACCATTACGGCCTGGCCCGGGTTCGGCCGCTCACCGGGTTCGAACAGGCGGCTATCGACGATGCCATCGACCGGGGCCGTAATTTCATGGCGTGCAACGTCGACCTTTATTTGATCGCGTCGCGCGGCCGACTGTTTGACGGCATTTTCGGCCTGCGCGAGTTCTTCAACGGTTGTGCCGCTCAGAAGCTCCTGCAGTTGTGCACGACGCAGCTTGTCATTTGCTTGCGCGGCATCGAGAGCCGCTTCCGCCTGATCAAGCAGCTCGGGCGACGCCAGTTGCCGCGCATGAATTTTCTGCACGCGTTCAAAGTCGGAGCGGCGAAACGCGAGTTCGTCTTTTGCCCCTTCGACATTTGCTCGTGCCGCGGCGATCTGTTCGCTGCGCGGTCCGCGGACCAGTTCGTCGAGGCGCGCCTGTGCCTGACCGAGAGCGGCTTCGGCCTCCGCGAGGCGGGCGTTGGCACGGGCGGCGTCCTGCCGCAGCAGAACCTGCCCACGCGTGACCGTTTCGCCCTCGGCAACGAGTATCTCGGTAATCGGTTCGGCCGCTTCGGAAGTCAGTTCAATACGATCGGATGCAAGTTCTCCAACAATACGATTCGCATCCGACGCGTTATCGCACGCCGCCAACAAAAAAACGCAAGCGATCCCTGCCA
>CAMYMP010000104.1 GCA_947259435.1 uncultured Woeseiaceae bacterium | reverse complement strand
CGCCGCGAATGAATTCGTACCGTGACATGTCCGGCGGTGGCAAATCAAAGTACGGTGCGAGAAGTTGGGGAACTAACGCCTGTGCGATTCCGAACGTGGCGAAAATGCCGAATACCCAGAAAGGTACGGTCCACCAGCGCTTGGGCCGAGTTAACCCAATGTCGGCAAGCGATCCACCCTGTCTGACCGTTAGCCACAACGCCGTGATCGCACCCATTAGCACGGCGGCGACGCCACGCGCCTCGTCGCCCCAGGGGAGGTGGTCAGCAATCGCGACCTCACCGGCAAACGCTACCGTCGATACGGCGATGACGATGGCAATGGCCGCTAGCGGAGGAAGATCGATATCCTGCCGGTCGGCGGTCTCGTTGGCCATCTTTTGTTGCCTCCTTCAGTCGACCGCTGCAACGGTAACATTTTGTCCAGGCGGTCGGTGGCGTTCGGCACGGATACGGAATTATTGGCAAGAAAACAGACCGACCGGAGCCAGAGGAGCATGGTCCGCAACAGACTTGCTCCACCTCGGGTAGTTAGCGCGGATCGGCGGTACGGGAAGTGGGGCGGAATGGCTGAAGGCGACGAATCAATCCCACCCTCTCCGTCAACCCCTCAAGACCCCAGCCGAAACAGGAATTCCTGCATACCGTTACTAAGTAACCGCGCGCGGTCGATCATAAAACCGCCCATGCTTTTGCTCAGGTCTTCGGGCGAATAGCGTGGGGCCGCAATCGCTGCGCTCGGGGCGCTGTGATCGATGAGTTCGCCATCCGCGGTCGGGACGAGGCGGCCCGGATGCTCCTTCATGTCGCGCTCGGCGTAGAAGATCAAGGCATGGGCGAGGGCGCCGGGGCGGGCGCGGCGCCGGATCGCATGCATCAATGCTGACAGGGCGTTGAGCGACAGGTAGTTCGGCAAATCCCAGCAAAACACGAGGTCAATGGCGTCATCTGGCCGTGGGTTCGGTAACATAGATTCGGCCGCGTCGACAAGCGCAGGCCCGGGCCCCGCCATGTTCAGATGCTCAATGCCGCCGAAATGCGCGAGGTCCGCGATTTCCACACGGCAGCGGGACCGGCTGAGTAAATCCAGCATCGCGGTCGACGCGGCACCGAGGTCGAGAACAACATGCCGCTCAGTCGCATCCAGTCCGGCCACGAGATCCTGAAACAAGGGCGCGTGAAACGCCGCCGGCGAGCGCGGCGGCATCCGGGGGCTCGCCCGGCGCAGGGAGGCTGTCACGTCGGTTCCGCGGTCCCGGCCGGCGGGCTCAGGTTCGTGCGTGCGTCCTTCACAGGATGATGTTGCCCTGAACCCGGGCATTGACGTGCACGCTGATGCGCTCGGCCGCGTACAGGTCACCCTTGGTCTCACCGTCCACGGCGATCGACCTGGCGTACACGTCGGCCTTGACCTTGCCTTCTTTGCCGATGGTCAGGGAGCTGTTCTTGAGTTCGACTGTGCCGCTCACGTCGCCCTCGATGCGCAGGTCCTCGCCGCCGCGCAGATCACCATTTATCTGAATAGAACGGCCTATAACGGCCGCATCGCCGCCGCGGCCAGCCACTTTGGACCTCGGGGATCCAAAGGTCTTGTCCGATTCGATCCGGTTTGCACCCTGTGATTCGATGGTGTCGTCGTCTTTCTTGCCGCGCTCAAACATGTCGCTCTCCATCAGTTGTCTGGATGGCAGTAACTATCACGCGGTCATGGTGCTAACAAGTGTCTCCGAAATGCGACGCTGGTCGTACGGATCAACTGTATTGTCAGAGCGATCTGCCTCTCAAATCGGCAGCAGCTACGCAACAATGAACACCAACTCAAACATTCAGGTTGCGGTCGGAATGTGGTGCAGATCATTGCGATCATGGAGAAGTTGCGCTGTAAATTGCCCGAGGAACAGGGAAGATCACTGGAAAAGTCAGCGGAGCATCATCCGCTCAGGACTCGCCCCACCGCCAATTTGGAAATACCCGAAAGTACCTTCACGCCTTGCGTGACATATATTCGCCAAATTGAATGACCGCTTTGCGCCCGAAAGCGGCCGTTCGAGTAGAATTACGGTGAACTGCTGCTACTGACCCGAAGCGCACGTTCTGTTCACTGTGGAAACATGGCTGGAGTACTCCGCAACTATGAGATTGTGTGAGACCGAATGAAAGCCGCCATCTTTGACATGGATGGTCTGCTCATAGACTCCGAACCTCTTTGGCAGGAAGCGGAAATATCCGTGTTTAGGTCTGTTGGGGTACCGCTAACCAGAGAGCTGTGCCGGGAGACTGTTGGAGTACGATTAGACGCGGTCGTACGCCATTGGTATGAGAAATCTCCCTGGCAGGGTGAGTCGCTAGAAGTCGTTGAAGCCCAGATATTGGACGTTGTCAGCCGTTTAGTTGTGGAACGCGGCAAGCCGATGCCAGGTGCCAAGGAGACAATAGAAATACTCAGCGCAGCGAATTACGAGCTTGCGGTTGCCTCTTCATCTCCGATGAAATTAATCCGCACTGCTCTGGAGAAGTTTGGAATGATCGAATTCTTCTCAGTTCTGCATTCCGCAGATGCTGAAGATGAAGGTAAACCAAATCCTGCAGTGTACCTCTCAACCATGTCCCGTCTGGGAGCTGATCCGAATAACTGCATCGCGTTTGAGGACTCGGTAATGGGTGTTCGTGCTGCAAAGTGTGCAGGCGCTTGGGTGATCGCGGTACCTGATCCAGCAGAAGTGTCAAACTCGGGTTTCGCGAATGCCGATGTGGTGCTCTCGTCATTAGCGGATTTTTCGCTCGACCAAGTACGGTGATCAAAGCGTTTCCAACGACCGCTAACCACCCCAAAGCTGCCGTAGGGCTGCTAGACTCCCAAAGGGCCGCTAGTGACCCATTGCGGACATGAGTTGCTGATCTTTGGATACTTGAACTAATAGTGGTGGTATAGCTTATGCGTAATGATCCTCGACGATTTCGCTTGACCGCCGGGCAATCGAAACGAATTGATGGGCTCACGCGACGTCGGTTTCTGACGCTGACCGGCGGCGTTGCTCTGGCTAGCGTGGTCCCGGGTTGCTCTCGAGACGATCATGCATCGCCCTCAGGTCCGGCACCCAAAGACGAACTGCACTACGCTACGCTGACTGATGTCGCGCAGAAGATAAAATCGCGTGAGCTGTCGCCGCTGGAGCTCACCAAGTCACTGCTCAGCCGCATCGAAGCCGTCGATAGCCGCCTGAAAAGCTATGCCACTGTCACGTCCGAACGCGCATTGGCGGCGGCAAGAGTCGCGGAAGACGAGATTGCATCGGGAGTCTATCGGGGCCCGATGCATGGCATACCAGTAGCCGTAAAGGACCTTTGCTTTACGAAAGGCATCAGGACAATGGGCGGTCTCTCAGTTTATCGTGACTTCAGACCGAATTATGATGGGACCGCCGTTGCGCGTCTCGACGGCGCCGGTGCTGTATTGCTCGGCAAGCTGAATCTCACTGAAGGCGCGATGGCGGGCTATCATGCCGACTTTGATGTGCCGGTGAACCCATGGGACGGAGCCTACTGGTCGGGCGCATCCTCAAGCGGGTCCGGAGTAGCCGTCGCGGCGGGACTTTGCTTTGCAGCACTGGGTACCGATACCGGCGGCTCGATACGATTCCCATCAATGGCCAATGGAATCGTGGGCCTGAAACCGACGTACGGTCGCGTGAGCCGCTATGGCGTGCACCCGCTTGGTGAAACATTAGATCACGTCGGCCCAATGACGCGCTCGGTCGCCGACGCAGCAATTGTTTTGGAAGCCATTGCCGGACCCGACGTCAATGATCCAACGTCGTTAAACGAACAGGTTCCGGACATGCTGGCGGAGATCGACGCCGGTATTAATGGGATTAGTATCGGTTACGACAAGTCTTTTTCCAGCGATGGAATCGACAAAGGTCTGGTCACTGCAATCGAGGATGCCCTGAGTGTGCTGGAGGCACTCGGAGCGTCAATAGTTGACGTCGATGTGCCGGTAAACCCGGCGACAATTGGTGATACCTGGTTCGCAATCTGTTCACGCGAAGCCTTCAACGCGCACGCCGAGACTTATCCATCGCGCGCCGATGACTATGGCCCCCACTTTCGGGAATTCCTCGAGATCGGAGCTTCGATTACAGACGAGCAGTATGCGGCCGCAATGGAAGTACGAAGCACATCCAACGCTGCGTTCACTGCTTTGCTTGACTCGGTCGACGCCGTTGTCTGCCCGTCCGGTGGATTCACATTGCCTGTGCCGCAGGAAATCCTGTATGGCAGCACAGCCGACTTGCAGCCGCTGTTCGAAGGTGTACAGATGCATTTTACAATCCCGGCTGACTTTGCCGGAACACCTGCGCTTACCGTGCCCTGCGGCTTCTCCGAGAACACCATTCCGTATGCAGTGCAGTTCCTGGGACCGCGTCTGTCGGAAGCGCGCCTGTGCAGAATCGGGCATGCATACGAGCAAGCCACTGAGTGGCACAAACGCCATCCTCCGATCTAGGCAAAACAGCGGCCTCTTACGGCAGCTTCTGGCCGAATGTTGCCCTTGAGGATGGCGAGTTCTCTGGTGATTGAATGTCCGCTATCAGCCGAAGCGGGCCTTGAAGAAAAGACTATGGGCTCGGTTACGGCATGATGCTGCTATAACGTCCTGATCTTAATTGAATGAGGGTGGGTTCGAATCAATCTCACCCTATGCGCTGGATGTTGCCGAGCAACCGGCTTTCTGCCTAAATAGCCGTCATCTCAGTATTGCGGCCCGCGTTGAGCCGCCAGGACGATCATGCCAACATTCATCGACCCTTTGAAACGCGCCTTGCAAGTCGGGGCCGATCGCACGGCCGTGCTTTACGAGGGCAACACGATCAGCTATCGCGAGCTGTGGACACGCTGCCGCAAGCTCGCCGGCATGGTCTCCGGCAAGGGCGTCGCGCCAGGCGACCGGATCGCGATACTCGCCGATAACTCACCCCAATATCTCGAAATGTACGTGGGCTTGCCGGCAGCCGGGTTCGTGATCGTGCCGCTCAATACCCGCCACGCCGAGCCGGAACTGCGCTACGCACTCGAAGATGCCGATGCGAAGATGCTGATCACCGATCGCGACCCGGGCACGCTGAGTGATCTCGTCGAATCTGTAGTCAATATGCCGGACGAATACGAAACATTGCTCGACAATGCCGCCGAAATGGAACTCGGTGTCGGCGTGACCGAAGATACGCTCGCTGGCCTGTTTTATACGGGGGGTACGACCGGTGCATCGAAGGGTGTCATGCTGTCACACCGCAACCTGATCTCCAATGCGTTCCACAACATGACGATCGCGCAGCCGTCGCAGGAGCACGTCTGGCTTATCCTGGCGCCTATGTTCCACGCGGCCGGAACGAACGGGGTACTTACCGGAATTTGGTCAGCGGGTTGCCAGATTCCGCTACGAGTCTTCGACCCGGCGACCGCCCTCGACCTGATCGAATGTCATGGCGTTACGCTAACGCTCGGTGTACCGGCGATGATCGCGGCGATCACCGAGTTACAGCTCAGGGAGCCACGAGACACCGCCACGCTGCAGTTCGTGTTTCATGGTGGTTCGCCTATCGCGACTGAGGTCGTACGCCGCGCTCACAGCGCATTCCCCAGCGCGGAATTCGTGCATGTCTACGGAGCGACCGAGACCGCGCCGCTCGTGACCGGTATACGCAACGAACAGCTCTGCCTCGACGAGCCACGCGGCCGCTCCTGCGGCCAGGCATTGATCGGCGTGCAGCTCAAGATCGTCGATGCACAAGGTAAGGAATTGCCGACCGGCGAAGTTGGTGAAGTCGCCGCCAGCGGTCCGAATGTCATGCAGGGTTACTGGCGCAAACCCGAGCAGACGGCTGCGGTGTTGCGGGACGGCTGGTACTACACCGGTGACCTCGGCCGTCTCGATGCCGACGGCTACCTGTACCTCGTCGACCGGGCCAAGGACATGATCGTGACCGGCGGCGAGAACGTCTACTGCAGCGAGGTCGAGGAAGCGTTGTACAAACATCCTGCAGTGCTGGAAGCAGCCGTGATTGGCATTCCCGATGCCAAGTGGGGCGAAGCCGTGCATGCAGTCGTCGTGCCTCGCGAACCGGTCAGTGCCGAAGAGTTGATCGAGTTCTGCCGCCTGCACATTGCCGGCTACAAACTGCCCAAAGCGATCTCATTTTCGGAAACGGAACTGCCGAAGTCCGGACCGGGCAAGATTCTGAAACGCGAATTGCGCAAACCCTTCTGGGAAGGCAAGCAACGCAGTATCAACTGAGGGCTCGGCTCGCGTGGCGGATCCGATGTGTTTCACGGCGCCGGGCGTCGCGGCGCTCGCGCCCAAGGCTGACAGCGCTGTCAATTCATGTCAAAATGCCGTGGTCGACATACACCTCGCAGGCTCTGGAAAGGCGGAACGATGAATAACAATTCGAGGTGCAGCATTTGGCACCGTCGCTCATCGAAGCGGTGGTTACTTCAGCTATCGCAAGGACTCTCAGAAGATGAACAAGACGAAGACAAATCCCTATCCAACT
>CAMYMP010000103.1 GCA_947259435.1 uncultured Woeseiaceae bacterium | reverse complement strand
TTCATCGGCTATCTGTTTCGCGACTACCTGCCCACCGCACAGATAGATTCATACATTGCCGGGCTGGTTATTCTTGCCGCGGCGCCGTGCACTGCGATGGTTTTCGTCTGGAGCCATCTGATGCGCGGCGAGCCGCACTTTACGCTGTCGCAAGTGGCACTGAACGACGTCATCATGGTATTCGCGTTCGCGCCAATCGTTGCGCTGCTGCTCGGACTGTCGTCCATTATCGTTCCCTGGGACACGCTGCTGCTGTCGGTAGTACTCTACATCGTGGTACCGCTGATTATTGCGGGCCTTTGGCGGCGGCATCTGTTGCGGCGTCAGAACGGCCGGGCTCAGCTGCAACGAGTCATTGCCCGGCTCGGCCCGATCTCTCTCGCTGCACTACTCGTGACGTTGATACTGCTTTTCGGCTTTCAGGGCAAACAAATCATCGCGGCGCCGGCAATCATCGCGCTGCTGGCGGTGCCGATCCTGATTCAGGTGTTTTTCAATTCCGGGCTGGCGTATCTGCTCAATCGCCAGTTGCGTTCACCACATTGTGTCGCGGGACCGTCAGCCCTGATCGGTGCGAGTAATTTCTTTGAGCTGGCCGTCGCCACGGCTATCGCACTATTCGGATTCGAATCGGGGGCGGCGCTGGCCACCGTCGTGGGGGTCCTGATCGAAGTTCCGGTCATGCTGGCTGCCGTCCGCGTCGTGAATAACTCACGAGATTGGTACGAGCGGCGCGGTGGTATTGCCACTTACAGCGAGTGTTGCCCCGACGCGGTCCCGCTGGAACTCCGAAACTAAGTCGGTGGAATAAACACAAGATCAGCGATCGCCGGCTCGACGTTGTCGTAGATGACGGTTTCGATGACATCGCCGGCCGCAGCGTCGAGCCGCACCGGCCCGACGATGACATCCTTTTCGCCGAGCGGCGTAACATAAATATCATAGCTGCCAGGAGGGAAAGGCGAGGCTGCGGGCGAACTGCCAACCGTCAGGCCCGGTATGGCCGGAAAGGCCTCATCGATCAGCTCGTCTGCATCGACGATATACACATCCACGGAGATGTGGTTTGCAGCTGTATTGATAATGCTCAGTTGCGCGAACGTCTCGACCGATCGACGGTCAAGGTTGGCTGCAACGATAGCGGCCTCACCAGCCGCATTCTTAATGAGGTAATAGTTACTGCGAGTGCCTGCGAAAACTGTCCGGTCATCATCGATCAGGATCGACCCCATAGTTCCGGCTGTCGTATAGGTGAGCGGCAGCTCGCCGGCCGGGACCTCGATATCGCCGGTCACAGCCAGGAACATGTGGTCCGAAACGATCGCGGCACCAAGCGGGTCGTCCACGTAGATGTCGACGTCACCCGAATCTATTGAAGCATGGAAGAACCGAATGGTAGGACGAAATCTCGAGTCGATGAGCGCGCCGCTGCTGCCGCTACCCGCGCTGATGACACTTATGAATGCCGGTGCCAGGTCATTCGGACTACTGTCGAACACACTCAGGATGATCGAGGTCTGAACTGCCGGCGTAAACGGCTCGGACTGAAACAGGATCGTTGTTTCATCGCCGGCCGGCGTGACCGTCAGAATATAGTCGCCTTCTGCAAATTCGGCGGCCGGCATAATTTCACCAAATGCCAGCGTGCCAGTAGCCGCTCCGGCAACTGGCGCGGTTGGCGGGTCCATGGCCTCGGCAAAATAGACGTCGACGTCGCCAAGCGTCGCGGCCGTGTTTGCGAAACGTGCTTCGAACGTAGTTTCGTCACCGGCCCATTCGCGCAAATCGTCTTCCCACAGGGTAATAACAGGGGCCGCGATCGTGCCGCTTATAACGAACGTGTAATCCTTGTCTGCTTCAACGTCCAGGAACTGGCTGGCGACGCGGGTCCGAGCCGTGTCTCCCGCCAGCAGTACCTCAAAGTTGAATGTGTATTCCAGGTCGTCGTAACTGGCATTCGCCGTCGCTGCCCGGTACTCCACCGACCCACCTGGTATAAGTCGTTCTTCGATCAGGAACGAAAATGCAGGGGCCGAAGGGATCGCGTTGATTGCGCGTATGTTTCCCTTGCCAGTGGCGACGGGCAACTTGGATTCGTTGCTACAGGCACCGAGACAAACTGCAGCCATACCAACGGCCAGGATAAGGTAACGCTTCATTCAGAAATTCCGGTTAATCAGACTGTTTTTTGGATTCGAAGCCATAGATCGACTTGATTTCGAGATACTCGTCCATGCCATGCGCACCCCATTCGCGGCCGTTGCCCGATTGCTTGTAACCGCCGAAAGGCGCGGCCGAATCGAGGTGCGCGCCATTGATATGGACCATTCCGGTGCGCAAACGTGCGGCGACGCTGCGGGCATGATCGATGTTGGTTGACGAAACATAGCCCGAAAGTCCATAGGGTGTGTCATTGGCGATTCGCACAGCGTCGTCGTCGTCTTCGTAGGGAATGATCGAGAGGACCGGGCCGAATATCTCTTCCCGCGCGATCGTCATGTCGTTGCTCACGTTGGCAAAAACCGTTGGCTTTGCGAAATAGCCTTTGTCGAGACCAGCTGGCCGCCCGCTTCCGCCGGCGACGAGCGTCGCTCCCTCATCGATTCCCTTCTGGATCAGCGTCTGCACTTTGTTCCACTGCGCCTCGGATACGAGCGGACCAACTTCGGTGCCTTCGTCGCGCGGGTCACCCACCACGGTTGCCGCCGCGACCGACGCCGCAAGTTCCGCGGCTTCGTTGACGCGGTCCTTGGGCACCAGCATGCGCGTCGGCGCATCGCAGGACTGCCCCGTGTTCTGGAAGCAGTCTTCGGCGCCGCTCCTGACCGCTTTCTCGAAGTCTGCATCGGCAAGTATGATGTTCGCGGATTTGCCGCCCAGTTCCTGAGCGACGCGTTTCACAGACTGGGCCGCATTCTGGGCAACCGCAACGCCGGCGCGGGTCGAGCCAGTAAACGACATCATGTCGACATCCGGGTGCTGGCTCAGCGCAGTACCAACACCAGGACCGTCGCCATTGACGAGGTTGAAGACACCAGCTGGTACGCCTGCCGCATCGAGTACCTCGGCGAATATCATCGCGTCAAACGGCGCGATCTCGCTAGGCTTCAATACCATCGTGCAACCCGCCGCGAGGGCCGGCGCAACTTTGACCGCGATCTGGTTAATCGGCCAGTTCCACGGCGTGATCAGACCGCATACGCCGATAGGTTCTTTCACAATCAGCGTAGTGCGGTTGCGTTCTTCGAAGTCGAAATCCTTGAGTGCCCTGAGCGCTGCTTTGATGTGTTGCGGGCCGCTGGCCGCCTGAGCGTTCCTTGCCAGGCTCCACGGCGCCCCCATCTCATCCATGATTGCTTCGGCGATATCATCGTGGCGCTTGGTGAACTCATCGAGTATCGATTGCAACAAGTCCATGCGCTCGGTGCGCGTGGTTTGCGAATACGTTGCGAACGCTCGTTTCGCTGCCGCTACGGCGAGGTCGACATCGGCTTTCGAGCCGAGACTGATACGTCCACAGATCTCCTCGGTCGCCGGATTGACGACGTCGAGCGTACTCGGGGAGACGGGATCGACCCATTTGCCGTCTATGTAAAATTGCAGCATTTCGCGCATCAATAGTCCTCCTGAGCGAGGCGCGAATGATATCCTAAATCGGCTCGTGTAGCCTGTGCCCCAGGGGCTTTGGAGATAGACCATGACGACAAATAAAGAGTTGCTGAAGATCCGCGACAAAGCGACGCCGCAGGGCATCGTGGTGCTGCACGAGATATTCACCGACAAGGCCAGAAATGCAGAACTGTGGGACGTGGAGGGCAAGCGTTATATCGATCTGTCCGCGGGCATTGCCGTCACCAACGTTGGACATAATCATCCGCGTGTAGTTGCGGCGGTCAAGGAGCAGCTCGACCGCTTTAGCCATACCTGTTTCGTCGTCTCACCGTACGACGTGTACGTCCGGCTCGCAGAGCGTCTCAACAAGTTGGCGCCCGGCAATTCGCCCAAGAAGACAGTGTTCTTCGTGTCTGGTGCAGAAGCCGTTGAAAACGCAGCAAAAATTGCCCGCTTGCACACGCGACGCAGCGGCATCATCGCGTTCACGGGAGCGTTTCACGGCCGCACGATGCTCGCGATGGCGCTGACGGGCAAGATGGTGCCTTACAAGCAGGGCTTCGGCCCGTTCCCGCCCGAGATTTATCACGTGCCGTACCCGATCGGGTACCACGGCGTGTCGGCCGAAGACTCGCTCGATGCTCTCGACAGGCTATTCAAGGCGGATATAGAACCGTCCCGCGTGGCGGCAATTATTATCGAGCCCGTGCAGGGTGAAGGTGGTTTCTATCCCGCACCGGCAGGTTTCCTCGCGTCGCTGCGGCGCGTGTGTGACGAGCACGGCATCCTTCTGATCGTTGACGAGGTGCAGTCGGGTTTCGGCCGCACCGGAACCCTCTTTGCCTGCGAACAGGCGGGGATCGAACCCGACCTGATGCCGGTGGCCAAAAGCATCGCCGGCGGCCTGCCGTTGTCTGGTGTCATCGGCAAGGCCGAGATTATGGATACGATTCCGCCGGGCGGCGTGGGCAGCACCTATGGTGGGCCACCGCTGTCCTGCGCTGCAGGTCACGCAGTGCTCGATATCATCGAAGAAGAAGGGCTGTGCGAAAAAGCCAAAGCGATCGGGGAGCAGATTCGTGCGTGGGCGGGCGCCCTGCAGAGGAGCAATAATGCGATCGGCGATGTCCGTATAAACGGCGCCATGAGCGCGATTGAATTCGTTCACAACGGCGATGCCGATCGCCCGGATCCGGAACTGACCAAATCAGTTTCAGATGCAGCCCTGAACGAAGGCGTCGTGCTGCTCACCTGCGGTGTGCGCGGCAACGTGATCCGTTTCCTGCCGCCGCTCACCATCGAGCCAGAGTTGCTGGACGAGGCGCTCAATGTGGTCGGCGGCGTGATCAACCGGCTGACGGGCGAGATGCGCAAGGCAAGCTAGTCTTCGATCGACCGCATTTCTGGAGTCCGCTCGACGCGCGCGGGATCCCGCGACTGATGCGGCGAGATACTTCTGCCGGTACTCCGCCGGCGGCATGTCGTACCAGGACTTGAATGCCGTCGTGAACGAGCTGATGCTCGAGTAGCCGAGCAACATCGCGACCGCGGCGGCTGAGTTTCAGCGCCCGGCAGGCATCATCGGCGCTGGCCTCACCCGCAGCGAGCAATTCCGCCAGTTTGCGCTTTAGCTGCGCGGCGTAGTTATCCTGCACATACAGCGACTTGAGGTACTTCTCCGCCTGTTCGATGAGTTGGCCGTACATGATGACTTGATGCTACCAGAATTAGAGGATTCGCGTCGGAGCGACGTCGTTAAGTAAACTACACTATCTCCGTCTTTTTTCGACAACTGGATGCGCAATGAATTCACCTGTCAGTTATGAAATCGTCAACGAAGTTGGCGTCATTACCGTCGATTACCCGCCCGTCAATGCGCTGTCGCAGGCCGTGCGCCAGGGCATACTGGATGCCGTCAGACAAGCACAGAATGACGCCTCGAAGGCCGTGCTGATCCAGTGCAGCGGGCGAACGTTCATCGCCGGCGCCGATATCACCGAGTTCGGCAAGCCGCCGGCGGAGCCGTATCTGCCGGACCTCCTGAACGAAATCGAGGCATCCGAAAAACTGGTCGTTGCGGCACTGCACGGCACGGCACTGGGCGGCGGCTTCGAGACCGCGCTGGCAAGTCATTACCGTGTTGCGCTCGATAGCGCCAAAGTTGGACTACCCGAAGTGAAGCTCGGGCTGCTGCCCGGCGCGGGCGGCACGCAGCGATTGCCGAGACTCGCCGGAATCGAGGCGAGTCTGGATCTGATTCTTAGCGGCGCGCCGATAGCCGCAGAGCGCGCTGCCGCGATCGGGCTCGTGGACAAGGTCGTTTCTGACAATCTTCACGACGAGGCCCTTGCATACACGAAGCAACTACTCGTCGACAACGCACCGCTGCGACGGACGAGCGAATTGAAGGTCGCGGCGGTCGATGCCGGGATTTTCGACGGCTACAGGAAGAATCTCGAGAAGCGTGCGCGCAGCCAGACGGCGCCGCAGAGAATCGTCGACTGCATCGAGGCGGCGGCGACAATGTCATTCGATGACGGCATGAAACGGGAGCGCGAGTTGTTCCTGGAGTGCATGCGGGACCCTCAATCGGCATCACTGCAGTACATGTTCTTCGCCGAACGTGAGGCCGCCAAGGTCCGGGGGTTGTCGCGCGATACGGCCCAGCGTGAGATCAGGAAAGTCGGGGTCATCGGCGGCGGTACGATGGGCGGCGGCATTGCGATGAGCTTCGCCAACGCCGGAATCCCGGTAACGCTGATCGAGATAAACGATGAGGCGCTCGATCGCGGCTTGTCGATCGTCGACAAAAACTACGCAGGTAGCGTCAAGCGCGGCAGACTCAGTGAAGACCAGGCAGCCTCGTGTCGTGGGATGATTAACGGCGCGACTGACTACGGCGCACTCGCCGACGCCGACCTCGTGATCGAGGCCGTATTCGAAGACCCGGACCTCAAGAAGGATATTTTCGCGCGTCTCGATTCGGCCTGTAAGCCCGGAGCGATTCTCGCAACGAACACCTCATACCAGGACGTCAACGCTATCGCTGCGGCGACCAGCCGT
>CAMYMP010000102.1:4852-10165 GCA_947259435.1 uncultured Woeseiaceae bacterium | reverse complement strand
GTCAATGCCTCCAGCCGCGGCGAAATCGTATTGACCAGCGGCACGACCGAATCGATCAACCTCGTTGCACAAAGTTATTGCCGGCCACGACTTGCGCCTGGCGACAAGATTCTGATCACCCATCTCGAGCATCATTCCAACATCGTTCCGTGGCAGCTCGTTTGTGAGCAAACCGGTGCCGAACTCGTCGTTGCACCGATCAATGACAAGGGCGAGCTGATCGTCGAGGCATTCGATCAACTCTTGGCAGATGAGGTTCGACTGGTAGCGATTGCCCATGTCTCGAATGCGCTCGGTACGGTGCTTCCGGTAAAAGACATTATTGCCAAAGCAAAGTCGCGCGACATACCGGTGCTGCTTGACGGGGCCCAAGGCGTTCCGCACATGCAAGTTGACGTCCAGGAACTCGGCTGCGACTTCTACGCATTTTCCGGGCACAAGATGTTCGGTCCAACCGGAGTCGGCGTACTGTACGGCCGCGAAACGCTGCTGGATGCCATGCCGCCGTATCAGGGTGGCGGCGATATGATTCTGGAGGTGTCGTTTGACGGCACGACCTATAACGATCTGCCGTACAAATTCGAGGCCGGCACGCCCAACATGTCCGGCGTCATCGGTCTCGGCGCGGCCGTTGATTACCTGCAGTCGGTCGGGTTGGCGCGTATTGCACAGCACGAGCAGCGGCTGCTCGATTACATGATGGTTAAACTCGGCGAAATCGACGGCATGCGACTGATCGGCACGGCGGCGGAAAAAGCCAGCGTGCAGTCCTTCCTTGTCGACGATATACACCCGCACGACCTCGGCACGATCCTCGATCATCAGGGTGTGGCGATACGCACGGGTCACCATTGTGCGATGCCGGTAATGGAATTCTTCGGCGTTCCTGGCACGGCCCGTGCGTCCCTGGCGCTGTATAACAACGCTGATGACATCGATCGCCTGGCCGATGCTGTTGCCAACGCGCGGCGGATTTTCACATGAGTGCCATGGCCATCAACGACCGTGATGAGTTGCGGGACCTGTACCGCGAGCTGATCCTCGACCACGCGCGCAGCCCACGCCATTTCGGCAAGCTCGACCATGCAACGCACACGGCAGAAGGTATCAATCCGCTGTGCGGCGACAAGTTGCGACTTTATGTGCGTCTCGACGAAGACAACATAGTCGATGCAAGTTTTGAGGGCTCCGGATGCGCAATCTCGGTTGCCTCGGCGTCCCTGTTGACTGACGAGATCATCGGCTTGCCCGTGCCGCAGGCACTCGAGTACTTCGCAGCGGTCACGGCGCGCCTGACGGGCCGTGAATCGGAAAGCGATGAAGCGACAGCAATCGAACTGGGCAAGATCCGGGCACTGGATGGCGTTCGGGAATTTCCGACACGCGTCAAGTGCGCGACGCTCGCCTGGCATGCCTTGAATTCAGCCATACACGGCGAATCTGCGCCGGTCTCAACGGAGTGAGCGAGGATGTTTGGCCACACTAACGAACCCTTCTCACTGGCACGCGATGTCAAAGCCGTCATCATCCCGGCTGGTGAAGTATTGCTGCTGCGCGAAGGAACGAGCGGTTTCATCACCCAGGCACTCGGCGGCAGCTTCACGGTGTATGTCGAGGGCAATTTGTTTCGGGTGGCGGGCATCGACGCTGACGCGCTTGGCAAGGAGCCGGTACCACCGCCGGCAATTCCCGAGAATGCGTCCGATGCCGACATCGAAGCCGTGATCTGGGAGCAGCTCAAGACCTGCTATGACCCGGAGATACCGGTCAACATCGTCGACCTTGGACTTATTTATCGCTGCGACGTCAGGCCACTTGGCAATGGCGACCGATCAGTCGACATCGACATGACTTTGACCGCGCCCGGTTGCGGTATGGGCGAAATTCTCGTGCAGGACGCACAAGAGAAAATCGCGATCATCCCGACAGTCGCCGATGTTCGCGTACAGCTCGTGTTCGACCCACCCTGGAATCAGGGCATGATGTCCGACGAAGCACGGCTGCAAACAGGACTCATGTAGACTGCGAGACATTACGAGGTTAGATTTCCTGTTCATGAAGACCTTGACTCTGGTTCGCCACGCCAAATCCAGCTGGAAAGACAGCGGGCTCAGCGATCGCGAGCGGCCGCTCAACAAGCGCGGCGAGCGCGACGCGCCGATCATGGGCAAACGAGCCGCGACAGCCGGCCTGCGACCGTCTCAAATCATCAGCAGCCCGGCCGTGCGCGCGTGGACCACCGCGAAGATCTTTGCGAAAGCACTTAATTACCCGGTCGAGTTCCTGCAGCGCGAAGATGGTCTCTATCTTGCGTCGCTGGACAACCTCCTGGACGCCGTCGCGACTCAGGACCCCGACTTCGATAGCCTGATGTTGTTCGGCCACAATCCGGGGATGACGGACTTCGCAAATTATCTGGTCCCGGGCGTCACGAGCAATCTGCCGACGTCAGGCTTTATCTCAGTGACCGTCGACTGCGACGACTGGATGCTCTACGACCGGCCGAAGACCGAGTTGGTCGTTTACGACTACCCGAAAAGGCGGCAATAGCGTCCACCACAACACGCTGGCTCGCAGCCACTAGGTAATGCTGCGTATGGTCGCTGCCACTCACATTTGACAGTATGTCACCATTGTCGCTGCGAGCGGATCGCGGCGATTTGACGTGGGAGTTTTCGGGTGCAGGTGCCCGCTCGACTGTGCCGACCCGAGGTCGGCATGTTGTCGTTGGCCATACTACTGGTGGCCACGGGTATCGCGGTATACGTGCTCGATCGTGGTGGCGCCGTGTATTTTCTTGCCGGTTGGACGACCGTAGCCGCCCAAGCCTCTGTATTCGGTGCGCTCGGCAATCATCTGCCCACGTTCCTGCACACCCTGATATTTATACTGATCACGGCCGCGGTCCTGCGGCCGTGGCCGCGACTGCTGCCAGCAATCTGCGCCACCTGGATCATTATCGAGTGCCTGTTCGAGTTCGGACAGATGGCACCATTCGACGACTACGTTGCGGCCATCGTGCCTGCCTGGTTCGAGGCGCTGCCCGTGTTGCGGATCACAACCGACTATTTCACCCGCGGTACCTATGATGCGCTGGATATTCTCTCGATAGTACTCGGCGCAGCCATCGCGTTTCCGCTGGTCCGCATGTACTTTCGAGGAGATCGATCATGAACAAACGATATGACGCTACTCGGCCATGGCGCGTACTGTGGCTCATTCCCGTTGCCGTAGTGGCTGCACTGTCGATCATAGCGACCGGCGGCAGTGGTGGCGGCGGAGGCAACGGCGGTGACGACGAGGCGCCGCTGGTTATACTGCCTAACTACAATTTCTACCTTGGCAATTTGAACAGCGGGGCGCCATTCACGGTAGTCGTCGGTGATGCGTTTACGGTCACGGTCGATTTTGACCGCTTGCTTGTCGGCAACCTGGATCTCAACGTCGGTGCGAACAATACCGTGACGTTTCTGTCGTACCTCCTCCGCGCGGATAACCGCATCAATCTGACCGTCACGAGTGCAGAGGGATCTCCACTGGACGGAACAATTGCGATGAACTTCGCTGCGGAAATTACTGCTGCGGTTGACGGCGCCCCCACGAGCGGTGGTTTCGACGTCGTGATACCTGGCGAGACCGTCACCGTGACGATACTGGCCGACGGCGTGCAGCTTGCGCTCAACGGCGGAGCGCCGATCGACTTCACCTGGGACGCATTCACCGACCTGCTCGACGATGACATGGCCGAGACCTGGCAGCGTCGGGCTTCATTGGCCGGAGGTGCTATCGAGTTCATTATCGAGCAGTTCTTCAACGTGGCCGACATTCTGGATGAACTGGAACTATTCACGTTCAACAATCCATTCGTGCAGACCTGCGACATGTTCACGGGCGCCCCACCGGACGGTGTCCTTGCGCAGGGCGAGGTCACGATCACCTGGCTCGGCTCCGGTGAACTCTCGGACGGCGATGACTTTAGCTGGCAGTTCAATCAATGCTGGAGCGCGGACGATGAAGAGCTGATCGACGGCACGGTGACTCTGCAGGACTACACGGAGTCTGTCGACTTCATTACCGGCGTGCTGTTCGATATCGGTTTCGGCGGCCTGGGCGCCGGCGCTCCGGGTGGCGTAATCTTCGACGTCACGATCTCGGAAACTGTAGAGAGTGACGGTGTATGGACGATACCGGCTGACGGCGTATTAACCCTTAGCGGCGGATTCGTGCTGATTATTCAGGCGCCGTAGATTCAGTCAGACCGTTACGGGCGATAAGCAGCACCGCGAATCGGGTTCCCGACGAGGACCAATTGGCCCTCGTCGGGTGCTTGGCGAGGCATGCTCCCTCAACACTCGGGCACGTTGACGGCGAGACCCCCTTGCGACGTCTCCTTGTAGCTCGATGACATATCGAGGCCCGTTTGGCGCATTGTCTCAATCACCTGATCGAGCGACACTTTGTGCGTGCCATCACCGTGCATCGCGAGCCTGGCGGCATTGATCGCCTTGACCGCGCCCATTGCGTTTCTCTCGATACACGGAATCTGCACAAGGCCGCCGATCGGGTCGCACGTCAGGCCCAGGTTGTGCTCCATGCCAATCTCGGCAGCTTCTTCAACGGTATCATTCGACCCGCCGAACGCGGCAGCAAGGCCACCGGCGGCCATCGAGCACGCAACGCCGACCTCGCCCTGGCAACCCATCTCGGCGCCCGATATCGACGCGTTGATTTTATAAAGAATGCCGATCGCACCCGCTGTCAGCAGAAATGTGCGTATGCCTTCGAACGATGCGTCGGGAACGAAACGGATGTAATACATCATCACTGCAGGAATAATCCCGGCCGCGCCGTTGGTCGGGGACGTTACGACGCGACCGCCGGCGGCGTTTTCTTCATTGACGGCGATGGCGAAAGCATTGACCCATTCCATCGCGTCAATAGCGGACGGTTCGCCGCGTGCCGAAAGGTGGCGCTTCAGTTTGGGTGCACGCCGCAACACAGACAGCTTGCCTGGAAGCACGCCGTCACTTCTGAGGCCGCGCTCGATACAGGATTGCATTGCGTCCCAGATTGCGGACATGCGCCGCTCGATTTCCTCTGCGTCGCGCCAATGTCGTTCATTCTGATAAACAAGTTCGGCAATGGTCAGCCCGTTGTTGGCAGCCAACTGCAACAAGGATGCACTGGTATTGAAGGGATGCGGGGGCTCGCCCTGCTGCTCGGACGTTTCCGGATCATCATTGTGGGCGATAAATCCACCGCCGAGCGAGTAGTACTTGTCATCCGCAAGTACATCGTGCGATCCAGAGCGCG
>CAMYMP010000102.1:0-4831 GCA_947259435.1 uncultured Woeseiaceae bacterium | reverse complement strand
TAAAACGCATACCGTTCGTATGCCGCGGGAGCTCTTCGCCCAGTTCGAATCGCAAGTCAGATTCCGGGTCAAAAGAAATTTCCCCAACATCCGGCACCGCCAGTGTTTTGTTCTTGTGCACGGCGCGAAGCAGCGTCTCGACCGCGTCCGGATCGATCGTCTCGGGTTGCAGACCCATGAGACCGAGCACAATGGCTGAATCGGTGCCGTGGCCCTTGCCCGTGTAGGCCAGCGACCCGTAAAGCGTCACCTCGATCTTCCGGACCTGCTCCGCGGCCGGCTCAAGTTGCAGCGCAAAAGCGCGTGCCGCTTTCATCGGCCCGACCGTGTGCGAGCTGGATGGGCCAATGCCGATCTTGAAAATGTCGAAAATGCTGATGACGGCCATAGTCAGTCCGATCCGAGCGATAGCAGGCTGGCGTTGCCGCCAACCGCCGAAATATTGTTACTGACCGTGAACTCGGTGCCGAATCGCGGCAGGTAATGCGGCCCGCCGGCTTTTGGTCCTGTGCCCGACAGGCCGCGACCGCCAAATGGCTGCACGCCGACGACAGCCCCGATCATGTTGCGATTGATGTAGACATTGCCTGCGCCAGAGCGCGCGGCGATATCACGGGCCCTCGAGTCAATACGGCTGTGCAGGCCCATAGTCAGTCCGTAGCCCGTCGCGTTAACCGCATCGATCATGGCCTCATGATCCTTGCCGCGATATCGAAGTACATGCAGAACGGGTCCGAACACTTCGCGTTGCAGCTGATCGACGCTATCGATCTCGATCAGCGTTGGCGCAAAGAAGGTCCCGTCCGACGCCGCTTCCGGCAGCGTGCAGCGATGGATGACTTTGGCCGTGGCCCGCATCTTCCTGACATGGGCATCGAGCAAGGCGCGCGCATCTTCATCAATCGTGGGCCCAACGTCCGTCGACAACAAGGACGGATCGCCGATCTCGAGCTCTTCCATGTGCCCGACGAGCATTTCGATGACCCGCGGCGCGATTTCCTTCTGCAAGCACAGCAAACGCAATGCCGAGCAACGCTGTCCGGCGCTGTTGAAGGCAGAATAAACACTGTCGAGAACGACCTGCTCGGGCAGGAATAAACACTGTCGAGAACGACCTGCTCGGGCAGCGCAGAACTGTCGACGAACATTGCGTTTTGCCCGCCGGTCTCCGCGATGAGCACGGCGATCTGGCCGTCACGATTTGCCAACGTCTTGTTTATCAGGCGTGCGGTCTCGGTAGAGCCGGTAAACGCGACCCCGGCAACTCGCTCATCTGCCGCCGCTCGACCACCAATCTTTGCGCCATCGCCTGGCAGAAAATGCAGGACCGCGGGCGGAACTCCGGCCTCGAGCAGAAGCTCTGTGGCACGAAACGCGACCAGTGGTGTTTGTTCGGCCGGTTTAGCCAGAACGGCGTTACCCGCTGCCAGCGCAGCAGCGACCTGCCCGGTAAAAATCGCGAGCGGGAAGTTCCACGGACTGATGCACACGAAAACGCCGCGGCCACGCATGCCCAGTGTGTTTCGCTCGCCGGTTGGTCCCGGCAGCGTGGCAGGCTCGTCAAAAAACGCGGTACCCTGCGCTGCGTAGTAGCGCAGAAAGTCGACAGCTTCCCGCAGCTCCGAAATTGCGTCGGGAACGGTCTTGCCAGCTTCCGCGACGCACAGCGCGAGCAGCTCGGCCGTATGCTCTTCGAACAAATCGCCGGCGCGATTCAGGACGACCGCGCGGTCTTTCGCCGGCATGCGATCCCAGGCCGGCTGCCCGGCGACGGCTGCGTCCAGGGCGGCATCGACATGCTCCGGACTCGCGAGCTTGCAGATGCCAACGACTTGCTGCGTATTCGCGGGATTGACCGACGGCTCCCCGGCACCCTGCATCGCGTCGCCAGCGACGATCGGATGCGCAGCGCGGGGCTTTTCCATTGCAGCCTGCATGCCGGCCAGTAATTCGGCACGGATACCCGGATCGGGGAAGTTGATACCTTTCGAGTTACGGCGCTCGGCGCCGAACAGATCCTCTGGCGCGACGATGGCTGGATGCGGCGAAAAATCGGTTTCTCGCGCCGTGGTCAGCGGATCGGCAATGATGTCCTTGACGTCAATCGTCTCATCGACGATTCGATTAACGAAAGAGGTATTCGCGCCGTTTTCGAGCAGGCGTCGGACCAGGTAGGGCAACAGATCTTCGTGACTGCCGACCGGCGCATAGACACGGCAAGGCCGCGCATACTTGTCGGGATCGATAATCTCGGCATAGAGTTCTTCGCCCATCCCGTGCAGTCGCTGAAACTCGAGGTCGCGGCGCGAGCCGGCGTAGTAAAGGACACTGGCCAGAGTGTGTGCGTTGTGTGTCGCGAATTGCGGATACAGCGCAGCCCCTGCCGACAAAGCCTGTCGCGCGCACGCCAGGTACGACACATCCGTGTGCGCCTTGCGCGTGAATACGGGATAGCTCGACAGGCCCTGTTCCTGAGCCAGCTTGATCTCGGTGTCCCAATACGCGCCTTTGACGAGCCGCACCGGAATGCGGCGACCCACATCAAGGGCCAGATTCGTCAGGAAAACGACAACGTCACCCGCACGCCGCTGATAGGTCTGCACGGCGAGCCCGAGGCCCTCATAGTCGCGCAGCCCTGTGGATCTGTACACACGCTCGAAAATCTGCAGCGAGATATCGAGGCGCTCTGCCTCTTCCGCGTCGATCGTCAGGGCAATGCCCGCTGCTTTAGCGTGTGCGGCAAGCTCGCCAACCCGCGGCACAAGCTCGGCCATGACACGATCGTGCTGCAGGTACGAATAGCGTGGATGCAACGCCGACAGCTTCACCGAAATGCTGGGCGTCGCAAAAATGTCGCTTTCCTGTCCCTGTGGGACCTCGCCAATGCTGTCTATCGCGTCGCGATACGCCTCGAAATACCGAGCCGCGTCTACGTCGGTCAGCGCGGCCTCGCCGAGCATGTCGAACGAAAAGCGGTACGGCTTGTTCTCTTTCTTGATCGAGCGTTGCAGCGCCTCCTCGATATTACGGCCCATGACGAACTGATGACCCATGATGCGCATCGCCTGGCGCATCGCGGTTCTCACGACGGGCTCACCTGCCCGGCCCGCAAGTTTGCCGAGCACCTTTAACGGATTCCTGACCGCGGCATCGTCGAGTTGCAACAGCTGACCCGTT
Organism: uncultured Woeseiaceae bacterium; assembly: GCA_947259435.1. The sequence goes on along the minus strand of CAMYMP010000102.1, from coordinate 1,654 downwards.
AGCATCAGTCCCCAGGTTGACGCGTTGACAAATAGCGAATCGCTCTCGCCAATGTGATCCTTCCATTGCGCAGACGTAATCTTGTCGGCGATGAGTTTGTCAGCAGTGTCCGCATCAGGAATGCGCAACAATGCTTCGGCAATGCACATGAGCAGTACGCCCTCCTCGGAAGACAGGTCATACTGCTGCAGAAACGCGTCGATGCCGCCCTCTGCTGCTTTGTTACGCCGCACGGCGTCAACGAGCTTTGCGGCCATGCCCTGAATACGTTCGCGCCCGGCATCGCCAGGGTCGGCGGCATCCACCAATTCGCGGACCAGCTCGAAAAACGCATTGCCGGCACCGTCAGCCCAGTAGGAATAATCACGTATGGTAACGCCGTGGCGGGCGATTATAGGGTATCAACGTGGCCTGCGACATCGCTTTCTACGGCGTGGCGCCTTGCTATAATTTGATCCCTTTCGAACCCTTGAGATACACCTCGTGCCCTCCACTTTCCTCCAGTCGCTCGCAGAACAAACCGAGGCCCTCAGGTCGCAGGGGCTATACAAGACCGAACGTCTGATTGCGGGTCCACAACAGGCCGAGATCGATGTCCGCAGCAACGGCGGCGTGCAGCACGTGATCAATCTCTGTGCCAACAACTATCTTGGTCTGGCGAATCATCCCGAGGTCATTGCCGCTGCTCACAAGGCGCTGGACGAGTATGGCTACGGCATGGCGTCCGTGCGATTCATCTGCGGCACACAGACGCTGCACAAGGAACTCGAGCAGCGCATCAGCGAGTTCCTGGGTACCGAAGACACCATTCTGTATCCGTCATGCTTCGACGCAAATGGCGGGCTGTTCGAGACGATTCTGGGTAACGAGGACGCGGTCATCTCCGATGCGCTCAATCATGCCAGCATCATTGACGGCATCCGACTGTCAAAGGCGCAACGATTCCGCTACCAGCACAATGATATGCAGGACCTGCAGGCGCAATTGCAGGCTGCCGGCGACGCCAACGTCAGGCTGATCGTTACGGACGGCGTTTTTTCGATGGATGGCACGATCGCGGATCTGAATTCGATTTGTGACCTGGCCGAGGAACACGATGCACTAACGATGATCGACGACTGCCACGCAACGGGGTTTCTGGGAGACACGGGCCGTGGCACCCACGAGTATCGCGGGTCGATGGGCCGCGTAGACATCATTACGGGCACGCTAGGCAAAGCGCTCGGCGGCGCGTCGGGCGGTTTTACCTCCGGTCGCAAGGAGATCGTCGGCTGGCTGCGGCAACGATCGCGCCCCTACCTGTTCTCGAATTCGGTGGCTCCGATCATCGCCGCCACGTCAATCGCGGTTCTTGATCTGCTGGATCGCGACAGCTCGCTTCGGGAGCGCCTGCACGAGAATGCCGCTTACTTCCGCGCCCAGATGACCGAGCGTGGATTCGACCTCAAGCCCGGCGAACACCCGATCATCCCGGTCATGCTGGGCGATGCAAAGCTCGCGACAACGATGGCCGACAGGCTGCTGGGTCGCGGGATTTATGTGATCGGTTTTTCGTTTCCGGTCGTACCGCAAGGTCAGGCACGCATCCGCACGCAAATGTCCGCCGGGCTGACGCGCGATCAGCTCGACCAGGCGGTCACTGCATTTACTGATG
>CAMYMP010000101.1 GCA_947259435.1 uncultured Woeseiaceae bacterium | reverse complement strand
TGGCTTGCAAAACACGGCGACGACCCGGATCTGCTGCTCGCTGCCGCACGGCTGTGCCTGCGCAACGAACTGTGGGGCAAAGCGCGCAGCTACCTCGAGACGGTCATTAGCCTGCGGCCGACTCCCGAGGGGTACCAGGAATACGGCCGTTTGCTGACGCAGCTCGGCGAGACAGACGCTGCTGCGGATGCCTATCGCGATGGGCTCGTCATGGTAGCCGCAAGCACCTTGCCGGCCATTCCACACCTCAAGCCGGACAAAGAATGACTCGCTCGTCCCTGTCCGACGGCGGCGTGCTGGTCGTCGGCACAGGCTACGTCGGGCGGCGATTTCTGGAGCAGTGCCGTTCGACCGCCGTGCTCGGTCTGAGCCGTACCCCCGTCAAGTCGCCGCAGCCGGTCGCAATATACGATCTCGATGCCGGCGACGATTTGCCGATAAGTTTGCCGGAACATTACGCTGTTCTGTACACCGTGCCGCCGTCATCAGCCGGCGAATCCGACGCGCGGCTCGGTCGCCTGCTAAGCAAACTGACGCCGGCGCCACGGCGCTTCGTCTATATCAGCACGACCGGCGTGTATGGCAATCACGACGGCGAGACGGTCGACGAGGAGACCCCGGTTAACGCTGAGTCGGGGCGCGCCAAACGTCGTGTCGCGGCAGAAGAGCTGCTGCGATCCTGGGGAACGCAGCAGCACTGCGATATCGTCATATTGCGAGTGCCGGGCATCTACGGCCCGGGAAGGCTTGGAATCGAGCGAATTCGTCAAGGTTTGCCGGCCATTGCAGAAAGGGACGTCGGGCCAGGCAACCGCATTCACGTGGATGATCTCGTGAGCTGTTGTGGCGCCGCGCTCTCGAGGCACGCACAAGCCGGAATCTATAACGTTGGTGACGGCGACCACCGCTCATCGACCTGGTTCGCAAACGAGCTCGCTCGCCAGTCCGGGCTGGAACCACCGCCGACTATCAGCATGGCAGAGGCCGAACGCGAATTCTCACCGATGCGCCTGTCGTTTTTGCAAGAATCGCGCCGCGTCGACACACGAAAAATGCGCGACGTTCTCGGCGTAAGATTGCGCTATCCGAACCCCGATGACGGAATAGCGGCGAGCCTACGCGACGAGTCACCGTAACATTGCAGCTGCGGGCCGGAGGTTGCTTACCGCAAGTAAAGCGCAGCGCAGCGAGCCATGGAGGTAAGTAACCTCCGGCCCGCAGCGCGAAAAATCATGGTTGGCTTCGCACGCTCCGTAGCCATGCCGTCAGCGGTTCCCACTCGTCCCAATCGGGCCATGCAAGGTACTCGGGTAATTCGAAAATACCGAGACCGCGCGTATATGCACGAACGTAGTTCTGAGCTTCGCGCAATGCGGCGATGTACGGCACCCGCGCTTTGGTCAGATACTCGTCGAGATCGTCAAAAATCAGCGTGTTATCGCGCACGCGATTCGCGACCGCGGCGATCTTTACCTGTTTGCGCTGCACTTTGCCAAGGTCCTGAAGCTCTTTGAGAAATGTCGACGTTGCCTGCATATCGATTGTCGATGGCAGAACCGGCACGACAACGGTTTCTGCGTGTCTGACAAGATCCGTCAGTTCTTTGCCATGCGAACGCGCCGGTGCGTCGCTGACAACGACATCGCAATTGCGCGGCACGCGCCGGAGCCCGTGGTCGAATGCCGCAACACCGGCGATCGTGGGCCGGTTTTCGGGGCGCCGCTCGAGCCAATCGAGGCTCGAACGCTGTGGATCATAGTCAGCAAGAGCGACGCTCGCGCCCTCGCTGGCGAAATAGGAAGCAATGTTAGTTGCGAGTGTGCTTTTACCGCAGCCACCCTTAGCGTTCAGTACCATTATGTGCCGCATGACCTCTCCTCAAGGGCAAAGTTTTTTGAGTTTTATGTAAACTACAGAGGCCCACATCAAATGTCCATTGGCTTGTTTTTTCGCCGCTCGATGACTTTTATTTCGGCGGATTAAGTTCCGCGTGGAGTTAAACTCGGTCAATGCAGCTGAAATTTTTTAAGATGCAGGGTGCCGGAAATCGGATCGTTATCGTTGATCAACGTGACACGGAATCGCCACCGCCGTCCGCATCCGAGTTGCGCCGTCTCAGTGGCGACGGCACCGGTCTCGGCTTCGATCAGCTGATGTGGCTGGGTCCGCCGGGCGATGCGTCCGCCGCCGCCAGCTACCGTGTTTTCAATGCCGATGGCTCGGAGGCCGAGCAGTGCGGCAACGGGGTTCGCTGCGTGGCCTGGATGCTCGCGAAGGAAAACGGCACACAAAAGAGCTTTGCACTCGAGAGTCCAGCCGGATTGATCCAGGCAACGGTGCTCGATGATGATCGCGTGGCCGTGAATATGGGGCCGCCGGAATTCGACCCGGCACGTATCCCGTTTGTTGCCGAGGCGCTGCCCGATCGCTACCCGCTCGACGTTGACGGCCAGATAATGGAGGTGTCGGTATTGTCGATGGGCAATCCGCACTGCGTCATTGAAGTCGATGACGTTGCGGTGGCCCGAATCGCTTCGCTGGGCCCGGCAATCGAGCACCATGAGCGTTTCCCGGCTGCAGCCAATGTGGGTTTTATGCACATTCGCGACCGCGGCAGCATCGACCTTCGAGTTCACGAGCGCGGGGTCGGAGAAACCCTGGCCTGCGGTACCGGAGCATGTGCCGCCGTCGTAGCCGGACGGCGGCTTGGCAAACTGGACGAAGAAGTCGCCGTGCGACTGCCCGGAGGGCAACTCGTGGTAAGCTGGCGCGGCGGCGCAGAGCCCGTCTGGCTGACCGGTCACGCCGAACTGATTAGTGAAGGGACGATCGATCTATGAGCACACAGCGCAAGCCGGAATTCCTCGATGAAGGCATTTCAGAGCAGACGATCCAGGACTACCTCGAAGACCATCCCGACTTTTTTGAGCGCCACAAAGCATTACTGAGCCGACTGGAATTGCCGCATGGGGCGGGCGGTTCCGTTTCTCTTGTCGAACGGCAGGTTTCGACGCTGCGGCAGAAGGAACTCAAGCTCGAGCGGCAACTCAAGGAACTGATCGAAGTCGCTCGGGCGAACGACGTTCTTTCGGCAAAAATTCACGAACTGGCACTGCAGCTGTTTGCGGCCCGTGACCTGCAAGCGTGTGTTTCCGCCATCGAACAGGCGATGCGCAGCGGTTTTAGTGCCGACCATTCCGTTCTCGTGCTGTTCGGTGATCCGACCATGTTCGAAGATATCGAGAGCGGGCGCTTCTTCCGGGTCGTCAATCGTAACGATGCGGCGCTTGGCCCCTTCGACACTTTTTTGCAGGGGCGCGGTCCGCGGTGTGGCCAGGTCCGCGATTCGCAACGAGATTTTCTGTTTCGCGACGATGCCGAGGAAATCGGCTCGGTGGCGCTCGTGCCGCTTGGTGACAAAGCGCAGATCGGCTTTCTCGCGATCGGCAGCGTCGACACCAATCGCTTCCACCCGGGCATGAGCATCGATTTTCTGGCACGCGTCGGAGATCTGGTCGCGGCAGCGCTGAAGCGTTTTTGAGGCGCGTTCAGGATAACGGGAGTCCCTTACGTGGACGACGCTGAAAAGGACTGGATCGCAGAGTTCATACGCCACCTCGAGTACGAGCGCCGCCTATCCGATTTGACCTGCAAACACTATCGTCGCGACCTCGACGCGCTTCTGGCATTTTGCGAAGAACAGGGCATCGAACGCTGGCGTGACGTCGATAGCGAACACGTCCGCGCTTACTCCGCCAGCAGCTACCGCCGTGGGCTGTCATCCAGGAGCATCCAGCGCCGCTTGTCAGCAGCGCGGACATATTTTCGCTACCTGCTGCGCGAGAAGCATGTAAAAACAAACCCGGTGGTGGCCGTATCTGCACCGAAATCCGGAAAGCGCCTGCCCGGCAACCTTGATGCGGATCGCATGGCCCGCCTGCTCGATATTCCGGGTAACGAACCGATCATCAACCGCGATCGGGCAATCCTCGAGCTTCTGTACTCATCGGGGCTGCGTTTGTCCGAGCTCACCGATCTTGACTGTGGCGACGTGGATACCGGGGATCGTACGGTGCGCGTCACCGGCAAAGGCAACAAGGACCGCATTGTGCCTGTTGGCAAACACGCGCTCAGGGCGCTGGCAAAGTGGCACAAGTCGCGGGCAGCGTTTGCGCCGCCGGATGAAAAAGCCCTTTTTGTCAGTAACCGCGGCACACGCCTTAGCCCGCGCTCGGTGCAGGCCCGCGTCACGCACTGGGCCAAGCGTCAGGGTATTGACACAAAAGTGTCTCCGCACCTCTTTCGCCACTCGTTTGCCACCCACCTGCTCGAGTCGAGTCACGATCTTCGCGGCGTTCAGGAACTGCTTGGCCACGCCAATATCTCGACGACGCAGGTCTATACGCACCTTGACTTCCAGCATCTCGCCCAGATATACGATCAAACTCATCCTCGCGCACGGGCTAAAACCAAAGACAAAGCCTGACCGCACCCAACCCAGGTAAAGGATCATGGAGCAATTTCGAGGGACGACCATTGTCTCGGTACGCCGCAATGGCGTCGTCGCCATCGCAGGCGACGGCCAGGTCAGCATGGGCAATACCGTGATGAAAGGTAACGCCCGAAAGGTGCGGCAGCTTGCCAATGGCCGCGTCATTGCCGGCTTTGCAGGCGGCACGGCCGATGCGTTCACGCTGTTCGAATTGTTCGAGAGCAAACTCGAGCAGTACGGCAATCTGACACGCGCTGCGATCGAACTTGCCAAGGACTGGCGTACCGACCGCCGCCTGCGGCGGCTCGAAGCTTTGTTGTGCGTCGCGGACGAACAGAGCTCGTTCGTTATTTCCGGCAACGGCGACGTCATTGAGCCTGAGCACGATCTGATGGCCATTGGCTCCGGCGGACCGTATGCGCAGGCCGCAGCGCTCGCACTGCTGCAGAACACGGACCTCGACGCCCGAACGATTGCCGAAAAGGCCCTGAGCATTGCGGGCGACATCTGCGTCTTCACGAATCAAAACGTTGTTGTCGAACAACTGCCAGCAGACTAAGCCATGTCTCAGATGACTCCCAGAGAAATCGTCCAGGAACTGGACAAGCATATCGTCGGTCAGGACGAGGCCAAGCGCGCGGTCGCTATTGCGCTGCGCAATCGCTGGCGGCGTGTACAGGTCGATGAGCCACTGCGCAGCGAAATAACGCCCAAGAATATTCTGATGATAGGTCCGACCGGCGTCGGCAAGACCGAGATTTCACGTCGCCTTGCGCGACTCGCCAAGGCACCGTTCATCAAGATCGAAGCAACGAAGTTCACCGA
>CAMYMP010000100.1 GCA_947259435.1 uncultured Woeseiaceae bacterium | reverse complement strand
CAACTAAATGATGGGCCAGGTTCGAATTTCATATATTAAGAGGCACCAGAAATGGACTTAAGAAACGGCATTGCAATATTCCTGGTGGTAACCGGTTTGACAAACCCAGCAATATCGCAATCTGCAGAGCACCCAAGCCTGATCATGACCAAAGCGGGTGTCGAAAAAATCAGGGCGGAATTGGGTTCGGTTCCGCTCTTCGACGCGACCGTGAAAAAAGTCCAGGCCGAAGTGGACGTCGAAATCGAAATGGGGATCGATACGCCGATTCCGAAAGATTACTCAGGCGGCTACACGCACGAGCGACACAAGCGCAATTTCTTCATCATTCAGAAAGCGGGCGCGCTGTACCAGATCCTGGAGGATGAGAAATACGCCAATTATGTGCGCGACATGCTGTTCCAGTACGAGGCCATGTACAAGGATCTGCCGTTGCATCCAAAGACGAGGTCCTATGCCCGCGGCAAACTGTTCTGGCAGTGCCTGAACGATTCCAACTGGCTGGTATACGTCAGCCAGGCCTACGACGCGATCTACGATTACTTGTCCGCCGAAGAGCGGCAACAGCTGGAGGACAATCTGTTCAGGCCGTTCGCGGATCATATTTCGGTTGACAGCCCGCAGTTTTTCAATCGCGTTCACAACCACAGCACCTGGGGTAACGCTGCAGTAGGTATGATCGGCCTGGTCATGGGCGATGACGAACTGGTCGAGCGTGCGCTCTACGGCATCCCGTTTGAGGATATTGATGTTGCCGCCAAGGATGATGACGGCGGTTTCATTTTTGACAAAGACGGGAAGGCTGGCTTCCTTGCGAACCTCGATGAGCCGTTCTCGCCGGACGGTTACTACACCGAAGGGCCGTATTACCAACGCTATGCCATGTACCCGTTCCTGATCTTTGCGCAGGGACTGCACAACGCGAAGCCGGACCTGGAAGTACTCCAGCACAAGGACGGCGTGCTTCTGAAAGCGGTGGATGCATTGCTGGCTCTGTCGGATGCCGACGGCGAGTTCTTCCCGCTGAACGACGGACAAAAGGGTATGTCTTATCACTCCGGCGCTCTCGTAACAGCGGTCGATATTGCCTTCCACCTTGGCGGCCAGGATCCACGACTCCTGAGCATTGCCGAAGAGCAAGGTCGCGTACTTCTGGACGACTCGGGTTTCTCCGTTGCGGCGGCCATTCGTGACGGAAAAGTGCAACCGTTCGAAAAGAAGTCCATCAACCTGTTGGACGGGCCCGACGGCCAACAGGGCGGTGTAGCGGTGTTACGTTACGGCGACGAGGATCTGACGCTCGTCTTCAAATATGCTGCCCAGGGCTTGAGCCACGGTCACTACGACAAGCTCTCTTTTTCCCTTTATGAAAAAGGCGACGAAGTCCTGCAGGACTACGGACTCGCACGTTTCGTCAATATCGAACAAAAAGGTGGCGGCAACTACTTAAAGGAAAACAAGACGTGGGCCAAGCAGACCATTGCGCACAACACGTTGACCCAGAATGAAACGTCGCATTTTCAGGGCAAATATGAAGTCGGTAGTCAGCATCATTCAGATCTCTATTTCTTCGACGCCTCTGACAGCGATGTGCAGGTAGTAAGTGCAATAGAAACAAATGCTTATCCGGGAACGGAAATGAAACGGACCATGGCATTGATCAAGAATGAGAATTTCGAGAAGCCCTTCCTGCTGGATATTCTCAAGGTAAGTTCGGACAAAAAGAACCAGTACGATCTGCCGTTCTATTTCATGGGGCAGGTGATGAAGGCCAATTTTGAATACGATTCTCCATCGATCTTACGAGCATTGGGTGAGAAAAACGGGTATCAGCATTTGTATCTGGAAGGGAAGGGCAAGCCCTCCTCCGGCAACAGCAAATTTTTGTGGATGGGCAATGGCAAATTCTACACACTGACATCCGCGACAAATATGCTCGACGAGTTGCTGTTCACCAGGCTCGGCGCTGACGACCCCGAATTCAATTTGCGCAGAGACGCGGCATTGATAATCCGGAGGAAGGAAGCCAAAGATACAGTTTTTGCATCCATTGTGGAACCGCACGGTAGCTACAGCCCGGTATCGGAGCTTGCGGTCAATTCAAATAGCAGTGTCGCAGAGCTGAAGGTCGTTTACGACGATAGAAACTACACGGCAGTTTCCATTGAAGACGTGAAAGGGCATACGAGCATGTTCATTTTATCAAATATCGATGCGTCCGCTTCCGAACAGCATGAATTGGAAATAGACGATAAGGCATATCAATGGACGGGGCCTTATCACTATGGGGATATGAAGTAGTAGGGACTTAGTTGGTGGGAACCACTTCGCTGACGCTGAAATTGGCGAAACGAACGTTCTCCTCCTCCGGGCGCAGGTTGTCCAAATCAAGTATCGAACGATAGATGCCCCACTTCGGGCGCACGAAGTGGCTTGGGTCTTCGCCGCGCCACAGGTCGAGGTCGGTTTCGTCGATGTTGAAAATAACTGCGTCATCGCTCATCCGCGTCACTATCAGGCGCAGGCCGCCGGATTCGGCGAAGGTCACGCGGCAATACGCTTCGAGCCATTCACCGGTCACCATGCTCCAGTTCTGCCGCGCGAGAATAGTGTCTACCTCCAGTGGGCTGTAGCGGACTTCGATCCCGTCTTCGCCGCTACGCTCCGCGCCGGAGATGGTCAGTATCGGATGACTGGCGTCGCCGCCGACGGCTTTCAGCTGGAAGAAATGCGAGAACCGTGTTGAAACTTCCATGTCGGCATTGATCCTGAACTTCCAGCGAAAGATAAACGTCTCGTTTTCATATCCTTTGACGGCTTCCTCGGACTTGTCGTAGGTCTTGATCTCGTTGCGTTGGCGATCGTCGTTTTCGACGCGGTCGCGATCGATGTCGATGTCGCGGTGAATGATGAAGACGAAATGGTTACCGACGGTCGCGTCACTGTCTTCGTAAATGTGCCGTACGCCGGGGTGGTTGATCGGGTACAGATCAGGCGCTTCGATCGGGCCCGGAACGTCGGTACCGCCAAAGTCCCTGATCAGGTCGTAGGTGTCGAGCCCCACCTGGTCGCCGTCGGCATCCAGTGTGCGCTCGGTCAGCACGGTAAATTGCACTTCATCGGTCGGCGGCGTCGCAACGGGCGGCGGGATGACCGGCGGCGTCCGACCGCCGCCACCGCCGGAGCTGCAGCCACCGAGCACCAGCAGAGAGGCTGCGAGCGACAACCTAATGATCGTATTCATTATGTTTCGCCTCGAGTTCGTAAAACGTGGCTTGCACGAAGTCATCGGGCTCGCCTGTATCGTTCTGGTTGTAAACGCCGGCCTTGAAGTACATGTAATCATTCGCCACATCATAACCGCTGTCTGTCATATCGATGGTTTGTTCCGCGCGAAGCTGGCCGTCCTGGCTAATGCTCACGTGCAATATATTGCCTTTGGTTTCGATCTCGTATGTAAACCGTTCGCCCAGCGCGATGCCATCGGGCGCGTCCGTTGCATCGTTCCTGCGACTACCAATCAGCTCGAAGTAGATGTCGTCACGGTCAATCGGCTCGTGCGCGGCATAAATTGCTCCACGCGTGTTGCCTGGCAGTTTCCGATAGTAAAGACGAATGGGCTCATCGTCTTTTGCGTGAATCTGCCCGACGATGACACGCCCCACCTGCGATGGATCGCCTGTTGTAGTGACATGATTGACCGCCAGTGTCGCTCGCATCTTGCCGTCAACTCCGCCGGCGGATTTCAATGCCTGTACCGGTGCGCTCGACAGTACCCAGTTGTTCTTGTTAGGGCTGCCGTCGTCAGTTTTGGTGCGAATCTCTTTATTGCCACGCCGCAGCATTTCGCGCAGTTCGGTGCGGGTAAAGCGGGTGTTCTTGGATGTCCTGGCGCCGGCCACTGGCACGCGGAATACCATGCCGCCATCGTTCGCCGTGTAGAAATAGCGTTCATCCACTGCGCCCCTGGCCAGCTCGACCTCGGAGATCTGGTCCGATCTACCGTTCTTGTCCACATCGGTCGGTACGCTCAGGTACCAACTCAGCAGATCGAAGTTCCTGCCCGGCGGCAGGTCCGGAGACAGGCCGTAACCCCCGGCGCTCGAGCTGATGATGCGCGCGCTCGTCTCGACGGCAGTATCGCCGACAGCCTCGAGGCGAAAGTCGTCGATGCGAACCTCCAAGCCGGCACAGCTGCCAAAAATATAAACACTTTCCGCCGTGCCGGATTTGAATGTTACGGCCAGCTCGCGCCACTTCTTGCCTTTCTTTGGCTGCTGTTCGAAAAACATCTCCGCGCCGACCTTGGCGCCGATATTGCCAGGGCCGCGCAGGAAAGCACTGAGGCGGTAATTCGTAGCGGGCTGCACCGCGACGGTCTGCGACACATAAGCCCCGTTCTCGGTCAGTTTGACCGACCGCTCACCGGCGTGGGCTTCATTTGACAGGGCCGTGCCAGATCCGCTCGGGTCGCCGTCGGTCCACCCAACCCAGCCGTCCTCGAAACCGGGATTAACGATTTCCGCCGAACCTGCTGCGGGCAGAGTCAGCAGAACTGCAATCCAGAGCAGAGATTCTCTCATGGCTCACATTCACTCAAAAAAGGACCGATGGCTTGCGCGCACCGGTCCTTTATTCACACTAATTTCCTCTGGATTATAGGATTGACACAGAATTTCTAACGCTCCCGCCTATAGCGCTGTCCAGATTGAACCTGGGCCGACCATGTCCTCAGTAATAAAGTTGAGTGAATCAACATCAGCCCCGATACCTGCATCTGGACCGGTACCCTCCACCAGGCTGTTTGCGTCGGGTGCCGTCAATGTGGCGCCATCCTCTGAGCCATCGACGAAGATATTGCCGTTAACGCCTGTCACCAGTGCCGACCCACCGGCTCTAAACAGAAGATCGGTGTCAGAAATAGCCTGTGAGTAGATGTGCGTGTTCGTGAACTCAGACGCATCATCCAGTCGACATCCATGATCCACTGTATAGTCATCCAGGAGGATTGCCGTTCTACCGGCTCCGGCACTCGTACCAAAAATGCTCAGGGCTGAACTCTGGTTTGCAACCAGGTTGTCATCAAAGTCCAGCAGGTAATCCAGATTCTCACAGTTCTCAACGCCACTTTCATTAGCATCGTGTTCAAACTGAATTGCATTTCGCACGTTGATAATCGTGTTGCGAGCCACGACGGTGGTCAAATCCAAACCAGATCCTAGGATAGTGAAGCTCGAGCTGTCGCTAGGCTCCAGTGTTTCCGAGTCAATATGCAATCCCGCCCGGTCGGAAGAGTTTGAGGAGATGTTGCCAACGAAGTTATCG
>CAMYMP010000099.1:1501-8874 GCA_947259435.1 uncultured Woeseiaceae bacterium | reverse complement strand
CGCTCGAGCGCAGCTGTCGCGTCAACATGAATGTCATCGGTCTGGATGGCAGGCCGCAAGCATTCAATCTCGTTGGCCTGTTAAGCGAGTGGATTAGATTCCGTAAGGACACCGTCAAACGACGTCTCAAGCATCGATTGCAAATCGTCACGGATAGATTGCACATTCTAGACGGACTGCTCGTCGCTTACCTGAATATCGATGAAGTGATTGCGATCATTCGCAAGGAAGATGAGCCCAAGCCTGTGCTGATGAAGAAATTCAGGCTCTCGGACATCCAGGCCGAAGCGATTCTCAACCTCAGGCTCCGCAACCTCGCCAAGCTCGAGGAAATGAAGATCAAGGGTGAGCAGGGGGAACTCAACGAGGAGCGCGAGACGCTCGAGAAAACGCTGAAGAGCGCATCTCGGCTAAAGACGCTAATCAAGAAAGAGATCCTCGAGGATGCCGAGGCCTACGGCGACGATCGGCGCACCAACATCGTTGAACGCGAAGCAGCCCAGGCTCTCGATGAGACGCAGCTTGTCGCGAGCGAGCCTGTGACCGTTATTCTGTCGCAGCGCGGTTTTGCGCGTGCCGCTAAAGGCCACGAAGTCGATGCGTTGGCATTGTCGTACAAATCCGGTGACGGCTATCTCGCCGCTGCCAAAGGACGCAGCAACCAGCTTGCGATGTTCATCGACAGCACCGGCCGGGTGTACAGCGTGATGGCCGGGACACTGCCGTCCGCGCGCGGGCAGGGTGAACCGTTGTCAAGTCGCTTCAAGCCGCCCGACGGAGCCGAGTTCTGCGGAGCCATGATTGGCGACAATGACCAGAAATACGTACTCGCGAGCGATGCCGGCTACGGATTCGTCGCGAAACTCGAGGATCTCGTCACACGAAACAAGGCGGGCAAAGCGATACTCCGCGTCCCGCCCGGTGGCAAGGCGGTCGTGCCTGCGCCGGTGCCCGCGGATACCGAATGTCTGATCGCGGCCGTTAGTTCGATCGGGCGACTATTGATGTTCGAGATGGACGATCTGCCGGAGCTGGCAAAAGGCAAGGGCAACAAGTTACTCAACATACCGGGCAAGAAGTACCAGAGCGGTGAGGAGAAACTCGTTGCCGCGGCCGTAGTGCCCGAAGAGGGCAACCTGCTGGTTCACTGCGGCAGCCGCGTAATGACGATAAAGTGGAACGACTCGGACCCGTATTACGGCGAGCGCGCGCTGCGCGGGGGCCTGTTGCCTCGCGGCTGGCGAAATGTCGATCGCCTGGTCGGAACCGCGGCAGACTGATCTCCTAGCTGGCCTTAGACCCGCCTTTTGGCATTTCGACTGTGCTGTCGGGCGTCATTTCCACAGTCTTGTCTTCCGCTTCGAGGTTGACGGTCGGATTGACGCCGGTGTCGTCATCGTCGCCGGTCTCTTCGGTGTCCTTGGGTTGTAGCTGCGCCGTAAGGTCAAGTTCGTGCACTGTGGCGAGCGGCATCTCTTCAGTTTCGCCGCCATCATTATCGTCTTCCATGCGCGAGGCAAGTTCTTCGGCAGCCTTGGCGATCTCTACGTTGAGCGCCTGGGTTGCGGTCAACTCATCCTCATAATCCTGCTCGAGGATCTTGTAGTCGGCTTCCTGGCTAACGGTGTAATCGTCGGTAATCAGCGGGTCGTCGCTCGAGTCGATGTGAATCGCCTCCAGGTCCTTTTCCGTGACCTCATCGGGCGCCGGCATCTTTGTCGCGTCGACGATGACTGACATGTCGTAGTCATCATCTTCCGGCAGTACCTCGCTTTCGAGAATAGTCTCCTGTTCTGCGGTAATTGCCGCAATCATGTCGGTATCCTGCGATGGGTAACCGCTCGACATTTCCTCCGGCAACTCGAGATCCAGGTTGGTCGTCGCCGCAAAACCAAAATCCTGCGCAACGTCTACGTCTGCACCGTCCTGCAGACCCGTACCGACGATCAGATCAGCATCAAGCGCCAGGTTCTCTTCGGTCGGCGAATCGTCCGCGATGTCCATGTCGACATCGGCAATCGCTTCCACTTCCTGTGTGTCAGTCTTACATGATTGCCAGGCCGCCGCCGCCGAGCCAAAGCAACCAGTTTGTCGTTGTCGGGTCGGTGGCCGGAGTCGTTGGCTGAATTCTGGCAAAAGGCACGGTCTGGGAACTGGACGATGCCTCCGGGCCTTCCAGCGAAGTGTCCGGGATGACGACGGTTTCGCCGCTGCCCGTCGTTGCAGTTGCGTCGACATACGGTTTATCACTATCGAGAATGACATCACCAGGCTCGAGGTCAGCCAGTGCGGATACCGGTTCCTCGACAGTCGATTCGGACCCTGCGTTATCGTCGACAGTACCTGCCGGCTCGACGGCCGCCGGCTCGTAAGAACTGCCTCTGGCGGTTGGCTCAAGCGGAGCGCTGGCGATCGTGACGGGCTCGCTCGCACCGAAACTCGGAATACTCAGCCAGCTGCCTGCCTTGAGTTTGTTGGGATCATTGTCAATGAACGCAGCCGGGTTGGCATCGAATATTTCATTGACGGCGTTCCAGAGTCCGATCGGACGGTTCTCGATGCGTTGCGCAATCATCGACAACGAGTCGCCGGGTTGTACCTGGTAGCGGGTAGCGCTGGAGATCGGCTGATTATTGACCGGCGTCTGGCGAGTGGCAGTGCGTGGTTTTGTCACGGGCGGCGCCGAGCGTTGCGGTCGCGCTGCCGGAGCAGCTGCAGCCGGTGCGGAAACTGGCTCACTAGCAGTCCCTGGCGGATCGATGAAGAGCATGTATTCGCGCGTCAGCTGCGCAGTGTAAGGGCAGCGCACGTTGAGACGCATTGTCACGAGCGGCTCACGGACAATGGAACTTCCGGTTATGGCAATGACGCCATTGGTAACGATCATGGACGCCTGGCTTACCGATGGCAGGTCACTGCCGGACGGTGCGCTCTTTTGCAATGTGACACACGTGTCTGTAATGGCCTCGTTGGGTCCCAGCGCATAGGCAATGCTGGCACGGAGCGGTTGGCCAATCGTGGAATGAACTTTGACGTCGCCCAGTTCCAGCGCAGCAGCTGGCATGGCTGCGAGGCTGCCGCCAACTGCGACGAGGGCGGTTTTGAGCTTTGACGATTTGTTCACGTGCCGACACTCCGTAATTGCGACTTGCCGTGATCCTAATTCACGCAAGACTATTTGTGATTGCTGCTGCGTACTATGACCCTATTCTAAGATCTGTCGTGTTATTGCTGTTAACGTATGAGTCCAACTACAAAGTGTGACGTACGTCACACTTTGTTATCCATCAATATCCGCTAACTGGCATTTGCAGCGGCCAATTCCGCTAGTGACCTGCGTTGTCCATTGTCGGAATCCTGAAGTACGACCTCAGGCTCATTAACATAATGTCCCTGCATGAAATCAAGGCCCAGCTGAAATAGCACCGCCATTGCGTTGGCGTTTTCGACACGTTCGGCGATCGACCTGATGTTGCGTTCAGCAGCGGCCCGCACGATGCTTTCGACATTCTTTTGCATTTCCGGGTCGGTCATCAATGTGTGCATCAGTTCGCCATCGACCTTGATGTAGTCCGGTTTGAGGATATCCAGAATCTGGAAGCGTTCCTGATCCACGCCATAATGCTCGAGCGCAAAGCCGACGCCCATCTTGCGCAGCTGCTTGACAATCGCACGAGTCTGCTTGATGTGCTTCGCGGCATCACGTTCGGGAATCTGCATGACGAGCCGCGTGCAGTCGAATTTGCTGCTGTCGAACTCGCGTTCCATCCAGGCGATAGTCGTGGGGTCGATAACCGATTGTCTGGACAGTCTTACAAACACGCGATCGGCCTCGGAATCCGCACAAAACTCCATCGCCGCCTTGATCATCCAGCGATCAATGTTCTTCATCATGTTATTGCGCTCGGCGGCTGGCAGGAACTCCGAGGGCAAGACCGAATTTCCCTGTTCGTCCAGCATGCGCACCAGCAGGTCATACATTTCGATACCGTCGCTGCGCAATCCGGCAATCGGCAACTGCGCAAGACGAAAGCGATTCTCCATCAACGCCGCTCTGAGATGCTTGATCCAGATTGCATCGAATTCCTTCTGCTTGGAATCCTCGTCGGCGGTCTCACTCAGGATCGCGATATTGCCGCCGCCTTCCTTGCCGATATGGTAGGCGTCGACGGTAGCGGCGACGAAATCCTCGAGGCTGCTGAAGATTTCATTCGCCGCGCACACTCCGACCGTGCAGGTCAAATTGGTCGAGCGATCTTCAACTTCGAACGTCTGTTTGCTAATGCTCTCGCAAAGCTGCTTGCCCCAGACCTCTGCGTCCCGCGCTTTGCCGCGTTCCAGCAGAACCATGAGCGCCGTACCCTCGAACCTGCCGGCAATGTCGCGGGGATGCAGGCGTTTACGAACCGCTTCGGCGAACTGCCCGAGGATCTCGTCCGAATTCAATATGCCGACTTTCCCGAGCACATCAGAAAAGTTGTCGATCCTGACATAGGCCAGAACATGCATGCCTGAAGACGGTTTCTTAAGCAGGCGTTTCTTTATCCGCTCGAGAAACTGGGCGCGATGGAAAAGCAGCGTGGTCGGATCCCGCTTCAACGCATCGTGAACGAGCTTCGTGGGTTCATCGCTCGGTTTTTGCGGTGGCGAAATTCGCACCTGAACGCAAGGGCCGTTATCAAAAATAAACTTGCGAAACTCAAGATGCACTTCGTTTGTGTCGTCGCTGATTACCTGCGACCGGGCGATGAGCTTTTCGTCAACCGCCCATTTGCCGGCAATCGCGGCGATCAATGCACCTTTTATAGCAGCCTGGCTCTCGGCCTCGAAGTTGTCCATCAACGGCAGGCCGATCACCTCGTCGTTGCTTGCGGAACGGAACAGTTTCAGCCATGCGTCATTAATGTCAGTGATAATGCCTTCTTCAACCAACGCGATTGCGCTCGTCGAAGACTGCATGTGATCCTTGAGCTGTCTCTTGTATTCGCAGGCCGAATGGATCGTGGAGTTCAACGCTCGCTCGACGCGCAGCGCGCGAAGTTCGCGGGTCACGACCGACTGCAGGCGATCCCTGAGTCCGATCGAGACCAGGTCGCAGGCGCCGCTTTGCATAGCTTTCTGAATACTCGTCTCGTCAGCGTCCTGCTGCAGCGCAATGACAGGTACCTCGGGGTTGTATCGGTCCTTCTGCTTGATGACCTGGCGAACCGTATCGGAGTAACTGTCACAATTCAGAATCAGCAATTCCACGTGCTCGGCAGACAGCGTGTCACCGAGGTTGTTGGGATTGTTGATCCAATGGCAGTGCGCTGCATGGCCGGCATCTCGGAGCGTGCCGTTTATCAGCGCTACATCGTCCTGATTCTCGGTCAGAACCGCAATCGAAATGCTATGGCGCCCGTTCAAATTGCATCCTTTGCAACGGCCGGCGATTTCCTTATCCGCCCGGATTTTGTAAAGATCGATAAGTCTAGCACCGCCGCTCTCGCAGTCGCGCTCGGCGTTCCAAAACCGTGACGAGAATCAAGTTTCGGTGGGCTTCGGTGCGAATCGCTGTGATAATCGGTATTCCCGCGCACTCGCTGCGAACTGCGGTATCATCCGACGTTATGGCAAATTACAGTACAAATGAGTTTCGATCGGGACTCAAGATCATCATCGATGCCGATCCCTGCATCATCGTAGAGAATGAATTCGTCAAGCCCGGTAAGGGCCAGGCATTCAATCGCGTGCGGATCAAGAATCTCAAGACCGGCAAGACCGTCGATAAGACCTTCAAGTCAGGCGAGAGTGTCGAAGCCGCGGACGTCATGGATACTGAAATGCAGTACCTTTATAACGACGGTGAGTTCTGGCACTTCATGGTCGCGGACACGTTTGAGCAGTATGCAGCTGACGGCAATGCCGTCGGCGATGCGCAGGACTGGATCAGTGACGGCGACGTCTGTCAGGTGACGCTGTGGAATAATTCGCCGCTGCTGGTCGAGGCGCCGAACTTCGTAGAACTCGAAATCGTCGAGACGGATCCCGGGGTCAAAGGCGATACGGCGAGCGGGGGGGTGAAGCCAGCCAAGCTTTCGACAGGTGCTGTCGTGCGCGTCCCGTTGTTTGTCGATCAGAACGAAGTCATCAAGGTAGACACGCGCTCGCGGGAGTACGTTTCCCGCGTCAAATAAATGCCCCATGTCGCGCCTGCAATTCGCAGTACGCGCGGCACAGCGCCTCGACTCCTTCCTGGTCATAGGCGGTGAAACGGTCCTGTGTCGGGCTGTCGATATCCAGGACGCCGACTAAGCGCCCATGAAAAAGCAACGGAACGACCAACTCGGACCTCGAGTCTGCGTCGCACACGATGTGCCCGGGAAACGCATGAACGTCGGCAATTCGCTGCGTCTCGAGAGTTTCGGCTGCCGCGCCACAGACTCCGTCCCCAACCGGGATGCGCACGCAGGCGGGCTTGCCCTGGAAAGGACCCAGTACGAGTTCGTCGCCCCGCAGCACATAAATGCCGAGCCAGTTAACGTCATTGATCGCGTTATACAACAGGCCGACAAAGTTGCTCGCGTTTGCCAGCGCGTCGGTTTCGTCACCGGTCAGTGCGACGAGCTGTGATCTCAGCAAGCGGTAGTCGGTGTCTGTCATGTTGTCTCTGATGCAAACGTTACGACGTGTCGAATTTCGTCGGTCCGATCCAGCGTCATTTGCAGGCGCTCGACGCCGACGGCCACACCTGCGCAAGCGGGCAGGCCGGCTTCGAGTGCATCGATCAGGTTCAGGTCAGGCGGGTAGGCGGGGCGACCGTCTCGCCGCCGTGTCTCGAGATCGCGATCGATGCGATGCCGCTGCTCCTTTGCGTCGCGCAGCTCGACGTAACCGTTCGCCAGCTCTGTTTCACCGCAGAAAACTTCGAAGCGATCTGCGACTCGCTGGTCGTCCGGGCACAAACGCGCCAGGCTGGCCTGACTGGACGGAAAATGACGTACGACGGTCAGGCGATCATGCGCAAACTGCGGCGCGATGATGGT
The DNA here is from genome assembly GCA_947259435.1 of uncultured Woeseiaceae bacterium. The sequence goes on along the minus strand of CAMYMP010000099.1, from coordinate 1,849 downwards.
GCCCATAATCAAGTCGAGCCACGCATCGCGATGGGCTCCGATCTGCGCTCGAAGCCCGGAATCTGCATTGCAGCGATCAGCAAGCGCCTTATCAGAGGCTTCGAATACGTCAACGCCCGCGAATGCCGCAAAAGCATCGGCATAGTTGTATTGTACGGGTCTCTCAACAAGCTGCGGCCTATCGAGGCACGTGGCCAGCAATCGCAGCGTGTCGTCGACGATTGCATCGAGTTCAAAGCCGAGGCGATACCACTCAATCAGCGTAAACTCGGGCAAATGCCGCTTGCCCAGTTCGCCGTCGCGAAACACGCGGCAAATTGAGTAGATGTCAGGATAGCCGTCGGCCAG
>CAMYMP010000099.1:0-1445 GCA_947259435.1 uncultured Woeseiaceae bacterium | reverse complement strand
GCCGCGGATCTGCTGAGCACCGGCGTGTCAACGGCAAGGATGTCGTGCGCTTTGAAGTAGCTTCGCGCACGTTCGAGCATTTGTGCACGGCGCTGTGCCGCGGCCGGACCCGACGATGGTCTCCAGTCTCTCATTATCCTGCTGTTGAACCGATAGCCTCACCCATTCGAACAGTTACGCCGGCTGCCAGCTGTTCGTTCCAGGCACAGGTGCCTTTCGGCAGCAAGATGATCACGGTCGATCCCATATTGAACCAGCCCAGCAGGTCGCCTCTGTCGACCTCGCGCGGACCGCCGCTGAGATCCATCGACTCAACGACGCCGTGCTTCCGGGGGCGGACTTCGCCGCTCCACGGTGTACTGATGCTGCCTACATTGAGCGCACCGACAAGAATCACCGCGGCCGGCCCCTGCGCCGTATCGAAATGCAGAATTAGCCTTTCATTACGAGTGAAGAGACCTGCCACATACCTGACCGTCGCCGCGTTTACGCTGAACAGATCGCCCGGCACATAGTGCGCAGCGACGATCTCACCATCGATCGGGGAATGAACGCGGTGGTAGTCATGAGGCGCCAGATAAATTGTCGCAAAAGCGCCATCGACATAATTGCGCGCATTTTGCAGATCGGTCGCAAGCAAGTCCTCGAGCGAGTAGTCGAGGCCCTTCGCCTGAAAAATATTGTGCCGCGTTATTGTGCCGGCGCTGCTAACCGTACCGTCAACCGGGGACACGATCGAACCGGAACGTTTATCGACAGGTCGTGCACCGTCCGCGAGTTCCCGGGTGAAGAAATCGTTGAAGGTGGCGAAGTCAGCAGGCACGTCCAGTTTGACATCGTCTATGCCGACATCATAGTGACGAACGAAACGCGAGATAAGGAAGTCTTTCACCGCCGTTGTTCTGATTCGTGCCAGCCGGTGAATCAGCGACGTTAGCCAGAAGCGTGGCAGGACGTATTGCAGAATGACGAATAAGCGGGCGGACATCGGAAACTAGTCGGCAAAGGTTGTGCTGACTGACAACAGCAGCACGTCATCGGCATAAAACTCCAGCGTCGCCGAGTCGGCGTCGCTGGTCGGACGCATCAGCATCAGGTGCTTGCCGCCCGGCTCGAATGCCACCTTCTGGCCCGCGGCAATCGTCACCTCGTCAAGCGCGTACATTCTCGATATGCCGTCCTCGAGAATCGACTCGTGCATTTCGACGGACTCGAACTCTGGGCTGGTTACGCGCGTGATCGTGATCGTCTCGCTCGTGTTATTGGACAGCGTGATGTAGCCGGCCGACACCCGCATTCCCGGCTTCGGCCTGGAGACAGCCACGTCGGTTGCCATGAGCGGCACCCGGTTGCCTGAGCACGCGCCGAGAAAGAGAAGCAATATGAGGAGTACGGCGCGGTGCTTCATCGACTACCCATGATGATCGGCAAGTCGTGTACAAAAT
>CAMYMP010000098.1 GCA_947259435.1 uncultured Woeseiaceae bacterium | reverse complement strand
ATTTGCAGTTGCGTATATCTACAGGCGTAAACACGTAAACCACCGCATGATCGCTGTACACCAGCAGGAATGAGAACGCGCCAAAAACGAAGTCGGAGCCGCCGCCATCGTAGTCCTTGATGTCGCCAAGCAGCGGTGCGACGGGCTTGCCGCCTTCGCTGCCCGTCAAATACCCTTCGAACAACGCTGTGCGGCTGTGGCCGTAACCCATCTCCCCGGGCGGTGCTTTGAGATCGATTTTGTCGATCTCGATGTTTCTGATGCCGCAGGCCTCCATTCTCCCGAGCATATTCTTTTGCAACGGTTCACGTTTGTTCCGATCGACCATTAGCGTGTGCATCTGTGCATACTCGGGATGCGCCGTTGCACAGTGATAACACTCCTGGTAATTCTCGATCGCGAGCTTCCAGTTTGCGGGTATGGCGTAGTCCTTGTGGGCCGCCACCTTGAGATTTTCGAAATCGAACATAGCCAGCGGCTCGGCGAGATCGCGTTTCGCCCCGTCGAGCCCCGGAGGATTGTCCGAGAAACAGACAAGCATCAAGCCGCCTATCGTGTCCAGAGATACTCGGTTGAGCCCATACTGCGACCTGTCGAAGTCCTCGGGCATGCTTCGCGCCGCCATTAGGTTGCCGTCGATATCGTACATCCATCCGTGGTATGGGCAGGTGAACTTGCGCGTGCTGCCGTGACTCTTGAGACATATTAAAGATCCACGATGGCGACACACGTTGGCGAATGCTTGCAGCACGCCATCACTGCCGCGCACGATGATCGCGGAGTCGTTAGCGACATTAAGCACCTTGAAATCCCCGGGTTGCGGCAACTCGGACTGATGACCTGCCACGATCCAGTTTCGCGAAATCACGCGCTCGATCTCGAGATCGTAGATCCCGGGGTCCGTATAAAACTGCTGATCGAGCGCATAGCCGGGCTTATGGCCCGCGATCAGCTCGGCAATCGTTCGGCGATCTTCGCGCATGGTACGAATTCCACAATGTGAAATCAGTTAGTTGCAGGCTTTTACGATATCACAGGCCCTCTCGCCGGCGCGATCAGCATCGGGTGCAACCTCGCGTGCGAGCGAGTCGGCACGACGCCGTGGCAATTACTTATTCTCAGCGAAAAACCGACAGCGTAGTTTGGTAGTGAACCTAAAAATGTGGAGGTGTCGCCGTGCCTGTACCACCAGGAAAACGTCATCTCGTTGACATCGATACGAGCGCGCCCGTCTGGGATCGTTTCTTCACGGTCGCCCCGCTTGTACTGATCGGTACCAGCGACCCTGACGGCACCCTAGACCTTGCGCCCAAACACATGGTTACGCCGATGGGCTGGCAAAACTACTTCGGATTTGTCTGTTCACCGCGCCACTCGACGTGCAGCAACATCGAGCGTACCGGTGAATTCACAGTGAGCTATCCGAAACCGTCACAGGTGCTTTATTCAAGCCTCGCTGCCTCGCCAAGACTGCAAGGCCACAAACCCATTCTCGAGTACTTCACGACGTTTCCCGCACAACAGATCGATGCTGCATTCATCGATGAGGCGTATTTGTATTTCGAGTGCCGCCATTTCAAAACCGTCGACGGCTTTGGTGAGAATTGCCTGATTACGGGTGAAATCATCGCCGCCTATGCTGACGTCGACTTCATCCGCCACGGTGACATCGACGACCAGGAAACGATTCATGACTCACCATTGTTCGCTTACCTGGCACCGGGGCGGTTTGCCGCGGTTGAGAAATCAAACGCTTTTCCGTTTCCTGCGGACATGAAGAAGTAGTGGCAATGTGAACGGGGCGCTGCCTGACCAGATTCTGGACTACACACGCCAGCAGGGTGAATTCCTGATCGATCTGCTGCAGCGTCTGGTCGAGGCGGAATCGCCATCGTCACATCCGGCTCTGCATACCCCGACCCGGCATGTCCTGATGTCGGCGCTCAGTGAACTTGACTTCGCCGTACGTGAAGTCGGCGCGGCAGACGGCCCGCAGCATATCTATGCACGGCCGCGTGAAAAAGCGGACGGCTTGGGCAATCAGCTGCTCCTCGGCCATTACGACACGGTCTGGCCAATCGGCACAACCAGGGAGCGGCCTTTCGAAGTCGACGGCAACGTCGTGCGCGGTCCGGGTGTATTCGACATGAAAGGCGGGCTGGTGCAAATGGTGCTGGCCCTCAAGGCGCTCGGGCACCTCGGACTCGAGCTGCCACTGGTCCCCGTCATATTCGTCAACGCCGACGAGGAAATTGGCAGCCGCACGTCTACCCGCTATGTCCGTATGCTCGCCCGCTCCGCCGAGCGCGCTTTCGTTCTCGAACCATCGATGGGCGATGAAGGCAGCATCAAGACTGAGCGCAAGGGTATCGGGCGTTTCACGGTAACGGTGTACGGCAAAGCAGCGCACGCCGGACTCGATCCGGAGTCCGGTGCAAGCGCAATTCTCGAACTGTCGCACGTGATTCAGAAACTGTTTGCCATGAACGATGCCGACAAAGGCGTAACGATCAACGTCGGCACGGTCGATGGCGGTATTCAGCCAAACGTTGTCGCACCGCACAGCTCGGCGGTCGTCGATGTTCGCGTGCCAACGGTCGCGGACGGTGACAGGATTGAAAAGCTCATTCATGGCATGCAGCCGCAGGTGCCGGGAGTGCGCTTGCGCATCGAGGGTGCGATCGGCAGACCCTCAATGGAGGCGACACCGCGCAACCGGGCGTTGTGGCAACAGGCGAAGCAGGTTGGCGAGCAGCTCGGCCTGCAGCTCAGCCAGGCCCGAGCCGGCGGCGGTTCAGACGGCAACACGACGAGTCAGTTCACGGCAACGCTCGACGGGCTGGGGCCGGTCGGACACGGCGCGCATGCGAAGCACGAGTTCCTGTATATCGACAAAACGCTCGAGCGCGCGGCATTGCTGGCGATGTTGTTGCACGTCCCACCACCCGCGCAGGAGTCTCACGGAAAAACCGCATGACACAGGCTTTTCTCGCATCGCTCGCGCGCATCGCAGACTTCGACACAAATCCCTACGACGTTCGCGCGCTGCGGCAGAACGAATGGGCAAGCGGCGATTATGTGCAGGCAGAAGTCGCAGGAGCCCAATCCGAGCTCTACAAGGTCGAGAGCGGTTCCGGCGAGATGCTGCCAGTGCAGCTGGGCGACCAGATTGTCGGTGCGTTGGGCGAGCGGGCGGCGACCCTCGAAGGAGTTGGTAGCTACAGGGACGTCAGGAATGGCGAGATGCACGCGCTGACGGCCGCAGGGCTGTTCGGCCGGTTCACCTCGTTCGCCGCCACGCTGCCACGTCCGATGTCTCTCTTTTATCGCGGCCATATTGTCCGGGATGGTGAAAAAGTTACAATGCGCCAGTTTGCGATCCGAGCCGAACCCACGAAGTTCTCGATCCCGACGATACTGCTGGTCGGTACGTCGATGAATGCCGGCAAGACCGTAGCCGGACGACGAGTCTGCAAGGTGCTGTCGTCAGCGGGCTACACGATTATCGGTGCCAAGCTTACGGGTGCCGGCCGCTACCGCGATATCGCGAGCTTCAAGCGAGCCGGCGCGAGCAAGATCTTCGACTTCGTTGACGTGGGCCTGCCCTCTACAGCCGTGCCAGCCGATGAATTTCGCAATGCGATTCGACCGCTGCTCAGCCATATCAACAATCTGCAGCCCGATTTCATGGTTGTCGAAGCCGGTGCGTCGCCACTTGAACCCTACAATGGCGACGCTGCAATCGACGAACTCGGGGACACAATTCGCTGCATCATTCTGTGTGCTTCAGATCCCTACGCGGTTGTCGGCGTGCAGCAGGCGTTTGGATTAACGCCCGACCTCGTAACCGGGCCTGCCGCTAACACCTCGGCAGCCGTCGATCTCGTCAGGAAGCTAGCCGATCTGCCCGCATTGAATGTAATCGACCAGGGCACGCTGCCGGCGCTGCGCGATTATCTCGCGCGAACGCTGAACCTCGATCTGAGCGAATCGGCCTAGGGTTTGTACTAAAATGCGGGTATGAGCGGCATATTGGACGCATACCCATGAGAATTCGAATCCTGATAACGACGCTTATTTTTGCCCTGATTGCCGGCTGTACCTCCCTGTGGATGGGCCCGGGTTACGAAAAAACGCGCACGGGCGCATCAAGCAGCCTCGTGGACTTTCTGTACCCGAACGGGGAGGAGCCACCGGCCGTCGACGAGCGCCTGCCCTAATTGAATCTGCCGCTTCGCGTCGGTATCGCGTTTGTCCCATCGCGAAACAGCGACGACATATCTGCCGCAGAGAAGCAGGACCTGATGGAGCACGTTGCAGATGCGTTCCGCGATCGGGACTATGTGCAGTCCATCGACGCGATTCCCGATACCTACATGAGATCTGCGCGCGGAGTTCAAGGCATGCGCCAGGTTGCCGCGCTGTATGGTGTCGACGTAATGGCGCTGGTGTCCTATGACCAGATTTCCTTCTCGGGCGAGCGTGATAGCGCCCTGCTGTACTGGACCATAGTCGGTGCGTTGGTCGTAAAGGGCAACACCAATGAAGTCCAGACAATGATCGACACAGCCGTATTTGACGTTAAGACTGCCAAATTGTTATTCCGCGCGCCTGGCACACAAAATAATCAGCGCAACACCACGCTCATGGACAATAAGGAAGACTTGCGCAAATTGCGCAGTGCTGGATTTCTGGCCGCAACCGACGACATGATCGTCAATCTCGATAAGGAACTGGAGGGCTTTCGCGAACAAGTTCAGAGCGGACAGCGCGCTCAGGTCGAGTGGCGTCCCGGCTCCGGGGGCGGTGGTGGCATCGCGTGGCCACTTATCGCGCTGCTAATTTTCGTTGGTGTTTGTCGCAACGTCTGTTGTCGGCGGGTTTAGCCACTTGTCGGCGGTGGCCGGCGGCGCGGCCAGCGTTTCGAGAAACGCTTCGAGTTGACGCAGCTCCCGTTTGTTGAGCCGCAGCGGTTTTGCCTCGTTGTGTCCAATCATCGACAGCGCTGCGTCATTGTAATGTCGCAGCACGTCAGCAAGCGATGTCAGTTGCCCCTTATGCATGAACGGACCCGTATTTTCGAGGTTGCGCAGTGACGGGGTGCGCATTGCGCCGATGAGTTCGGGGCCGGTTCGAGCGAATTGAAGTTCGGCGCAATAATTTTCAGCGTCATCGTTATAAACGCCCAGACAATTGAACGGGTCGGACTGTGCCTCGCGTACGCCGGTTACACGCCCTTTGTCCGGGACTTCGCCTGGGAACGACAACACGCCCGTGTTGTGAAACTCATTATTGGTGAACAACGGCCCGTTATGACATTGAGTGCATGCGGCTTTGCCGA
>CAMYMP010000097.1 GCA_947259435.1 uncultured Woeseiaceae bacterium | reverse complement strand
GGATAATTAATGACGTTGTTAATCGTACGATTCGGTATGAAAACTGTCGCGCCCATTGCGTTTTCGAGTTCGACGAATCGCATCGTGATTGCCTTGACTGTACCGGTCTGACCAGAGACTTCGACGAGGTCACCAACGTCTATCAGGTCAGAGAAAATAAACGTCAGGCCTGTAACCACATCCTGCACGATGCCTTGTGAACCGAAACCTATCGCGAGTCCGACGACCGACGCGCTGGCAAGATAGGCCGTTAGCGAGACGCCGAACTCGCGCAGGATTAGCCCTACCGCGAAGAAATACAGAGTAAACACCAGCGCACTGGTCGTAAGTGTCGCGATCGACCGCAATTTCTGGTGACGCTTCACGTGCTGACTCAGAAAAGCCCGTCCCGCCAACTGCCGCACCAGGATCACGATCACGTGTATCGCAATGGCGAGACCGGCGAACGCCGTGAGCCTCAATGGCATGCTCAGGCTGTTCAAATAGCTCAGCATGTCATCCACGTCAGGCTCTCCTTCGTGTCAGGCCTTGGAAAGATTACTGTCGTCAAAACCATTTTCGGCTGCGAAAGAACATGACCATGCCAATGGCAATTACTATCATCACGATCCAGACGAACACGTAACCTAATGGTTGGCCAAGCTCGGGCATGCTCCAGGGCCCCGCGCTCCGATCGAAGTTCATGCCGTAGACGCCGGCAATAAAAGTGAGCGGGATGAAGATCGTAGCGATGACTGTCAACACCCGCATCACGTTATTCATGCGGTTGCTGACGCTCGACAAATAGATCTCGAGCAAGCTGCCAACCATGTCGCGGTAGGTTTCAAGCAAGTCCATGACCTGGATGGTGTGATCGTAGCAGTCGCGCAAATACAGATGCGTGTCGCTGCGGATCACGGCGCTGTCGTCCCGAAGCAATTGATTGATGACCTCTCGCTGCGGCCATACCTTGCGCCGTAAGAGAATTAGCTCACGCCTGATCAAATGAATTTGCGCCAATGATTCCTGATCGGCGGCGTTCATTATCTGTTCCTCGAGCTCTTCGAGCTGTAGCCCAAAGTTTTCGAGTAGCGGGAAGGCATGGTCGATCACGGCATCCAGAAGACCGTACATCAGGTAATCCGCGCCGAGGGTGCGCATTCGACCCCCCGCTACCTGTAGCCGCCTGACGATCGGTTCGAATGGAGTGAAGTCGGCTTCGCAAAAACTGATGAGAAAATTTTCGCCGACAAACAAACTGACCTGATGCACCTCTACGCGATCATCCGCCATCATAGGCAGACTCATGACAATAAAGAGATGGTCGGCAAAAGGCTCGACCTTGGGCCGCTGGCCAGCATTCAGCACGTCTTCCAGCGCCAGTGAATGCAAACCAAAAGACGCCCCGAGTCCCCGCAACGCGGCTTCCGTTGGCTGGCCCTCAACGTGCACCCAGGTAACGGTATCGCGCTGCAGGTAAGGCTCACATTCCTTTGCCGTTACGTCGTCGCGAACCGCTATCTCGTTGACGTCGTAGTCAACCAGCCTGATGCGCAGCTGCGGCGCGTCTGCCGGCCGCGGTTTCGTCAGTGTGCCCGGGGAGGTGCCAGCAGGATGGTAACGCTTGTTGAATAGAGCCATGGACGGAATCCTTCGCACTGCGCCGATACGACAACGTTCCATCGGCCGTCACGTCATCGCTAAATACGTCGTAAGTAGGATAAAGATGCAGTAACTGTCTCCAATCCTCAAGATTTATGAGCTAAAAGGCCCCTCGATGAGGGGCCTGTGTGCTTAGCGTAGGTAATAGGATGCGTGTTACTTAGTTTTCGAACTCGACCTCACCAGCATCGATTGAGGCACCATTTAGCGTGCCGGACGCTTCAACGAGCCGTCCAAGAGCCTGCGAGAAGAACGCCGCTGCGTCGAGATCCGATCCATCGACATCGAAAAAATCGGTGGCGATACTGGTAGAGATATTGACGCCCAGAATTGCGAACTCCGGATCGTTTATCCCTTCAACAAAACCGCGCAACGCTACATCGCCCTGAAAGTCCTCGCGTTCCAGCAGTGTTGCGACCACGCCGCCGGCATCCTCGTAGCCGCGGATCTCGACGTAATTGCCGACGACGATGTGCGACAGATTGAAGGGCTCGCGATCTTCCGAACTCTTGTCTTCGAATCGGGTTGACGCGTCGAATCTGATGACGATGCCGAGTACCGTCAATTGATTCGCTCCCACGGCCTCAACCAGCGATTCGATGCGGACAAAACCAGACGCCTTGATTTCGACTTTCTCGGCAACGAGGACACCAGTTGCATTGATGTCGCCTTCAACTTCGACTTTGCGGTTCAAGGCAAGATCGGCGCTGGTGCCATTTTCGAACACTGTGCCCGCACTTGTGGTCACCCGGATACCTTCGATGTCGAAATCGCTCGCGGAGGCAAAACGCGTGATAAATCCTTCGAGTTCGGCCAGATCACCGTCCGCGCCCAGTTCATTTCCTTTGAATTCCACGCGTGTCGCAACGAGCTGACCTGCTCCATCGAGATTATCGCCTTTTGCTTCGACTCTGTGGCCATCTTCGGGTACGCCGGTCGGGAAATTCTCCAGCATCGCAGCACTGAAATCGATGACAAGCCCGTTGATCTCAAACGTGGTGCCGACCACGTTGCTGACATTGCCGGTGATCTCCAGCTCGCCGCCGGCGAGCTTGAGTTCAATTCGAGTCGCGCTAATGCTGCCATCGGCCAGAACGAAACCGCTGACCTCGATGACGTCCGTCACGCTCAGACCATCGAATGCAGCCGGAATGATTCCGTCGTCGAACGAGGTGTCAGCATCGACGCGCACGAACTGTCCGAGAACCGTCAAAGTCTGAGCTACCGTGTCAATTTGGGTGATCGGACCCTCGACCAAATCGTCAAACGTGACAGTGTCCGCGATCGGTGAGGTGCCATCGTCGTTTACCGTACCCTCGACTACGACGACGTCACCAACTGCCAGATCCGCCTGGGTGCCACCTCTGCCGTCTATGCCGAATTGCGCATTACTCGTGTCAAACGCAACACCGTTGACAATGATACTGCCGAAACCCGTGATCGTCCCTTTCGACACGACGCCCACTCGCGCCGGGTTGCCGCGTCCATCAATACCGGCAACTTTTTCGCCACCACCGCCGCAGGCAGCGATCGCGAGCATGCCGCTCAATATCGTAACTCCATAACGCTTCATCATCATTCCTCTCGTTTGCGGCCTTCGATCCAGTAGGCACCCATGCCTAGCCGAATCGTCTTGCTCTCGTCGCCATCTCTGATTTCGTGCTCGCTCAGCCAGGCGTCGACCCTCTCGAGAAACTCCTGACCTTCCGTCTCAATAAAATCGCGGAACTCCGGCAGTTCTTTTGCCGGTATCCTGTTGTTTGTTGCACGACGTTCGAAACGACCTGGATCTTTTTCCGAGCGATGCAGGTTGTAGGCGATGGTGTAACCCATGTCCTCCAAAACACTGCCGGAACTCAGCATGCGTTCCGGATCCATCATCGTCGGCATGTAAGTACGCATTTTCACCGTAAGCATTCCGTCCAGACCCTCAGCCACGGCGCCGACATGTTTCAGCTCTTTCATCATCGTCGTCGCCGCTACGTCACCGCTGTACTTTTCACACAAGGATGCGAATGAGCCGGTTTCGCCCGACGGTGGCAGCGGCAGGGGTTTACCGTCTGCGCCGAGAAACTCATCGTCCTGATACCAGCCGGCGAGAACTCGCGTCGCATAGTTGATGCGGGCGAACACTTCAACGTTTTCGTCCTGCAAAAGGTTCCGCAGACGCCGCACTTCGCGTCGCGACAGGCCGGTCAGAATGGCAACGCGGGAAATGTTGGTCGGTCGTCCACGAATGCCGAAATCCTCGGTCGCAACCTCGACGTAAGTCGCTTTGCAGATATCCGCCAGTTCCTGCCAGTTCACGCCGGCACGCAACATGATGCGTGCGATCGGGCGAAACAGCAGCCGCAGGGCAGCGCTCGCAGTTCCTTTGCCATCTCTCATGAATGAGACTCATTATCTCAGATACGTCAGTACGTCAACCTGCCCGTCGGACAAGATGGGCAGGGCTCGCTCGTTTGCGGGCCCTGCCCCAGTCCGTCTCGCAGACGGATCGCCCAGGCGAAGTCGGGCTAATTGTCATCCGCCGACTCAATCTCGACTTCTCTGGCATCGAGCAATCCGGTCATGCAGAACGCGTCACCTTCGAAGCTTTCGGCTTCGACAATCGCTCCAATCCGAAGGCGATTGAAGAACTCCGTCCGGCCGATCGGCTGGTCGTTTTCTCCCTCGAAGTTGTTCTCATCGACACGGCCCGTTTGGACGGTCACACCCTGAATAACGAAACTGAAACCACTTGCATCGCCGTCGATGGAATCGACTGGTCCACGCAATTCACATTCAAAGTCGCTGTTCTCAGCCGCCAGTTCGTCACGTTCGACCCGTGTCCAGACGACATTGCCGGACAGATCTTCATGTCCTCGTGCCTCGATACGGTCGCCCGTTTGCAAACGGCCGATGAATTGCGCGGGCGTCAGGTGATCGCCTTCGCTCGCGCTGTCCTCGACGCGGCTGCCTCCAGTCGGGGTGATGACGAGGCCGAGCCGTGTCGTGAAACTAATGTCGGGATCGACCGAGGCAACCAGATCCTCGGTGCGAACATTGTCTTCGATTTCCTGCTCTGCCTCACGCAATACGAGCACACCGTCCGCATTGAAGCTGCCTTTAATTTCGACGCGCATACCGACGAGCGATTCGAGTGAGGCTGCGTTCGTTACCGGCACCGTGAAGCCGTTTATCGTGAACGTATTCGGAGTCGAACCCGTATCGACTGATTGCAGAACACCTTCCACCTCGAACTCACCGTTACGGTCATCGTCATCGAAGTCGTCCTCGCTCTGCAGACGCACTAGAATGTATTCGCCGGCCACGATGTCTGCTTTGACCTCTACAAATACACCAACAAGGTCCGTACCCAGGATCAGACCATCTTCGAAAATCGCGCCATCACTTACCGTGAACACAACTCCACCAACGGTGATGGACGTGTTGTCGCTCGCTACATCCTCGACAAAGCCCTTGATCTCAAGCTCGTCACCATCAACCGCGGGATCACCAAAGTCGGGATCGCCGCCTGTGCCGTCGAGTTCTCGATCAACGCGAGTCGCAAGAAACCCGCCTTCGGTCGGAAAGGCGCTGACCTCGACGACCATGCCAATTAGCAAATCGCGAAAGTCGATGCCCGGTACGCCATCATTGTTGCCAATGTCATCGTCGAAGATAGTGCTGCCGTTGACCGTCACGGTCTGACTCATTACCGAG